>CAMAJC010000317.1 GCA_945835425.1 uncultured Clostridia bacterium | reverse complement strand
TCTTAATTTCAGGGAAAGCAAAGAGCAATGATAAGCCGGCCGTCCTCGTAAGAAGCGGTGATGCTGCCGCCCATCTGCTCGGTGAGGAGCTTCGCAATCGAAAGGCCGAGGCCGGTGGAGCTGCGGCCGGTCTCGACGGTGAAGAATCGGTCGAAGAGCCTGCCGGCGGTGACCGGGGTGAGAGAATGGGCGTAGTTGGAAAAGGTGATCTCGCCGGTGTCGCAGAGGGTGACGGAGAGGTCGCCGTCGCTGTATTTGATGGCGTTTGAGAGGATGTTTCCGAAGATGCGGCTTAGGTGGCCGCGGTCAAGGGTCCTGCGGACGCTTTCCTCCGGCATACGGATTTCCGGGGTGATGCCCGTCTTCTTCAAAGCGGCATAATAAGCGGAAAGGCTCTCTTCCAGGACGCTGTTTAAGGAAAGCGACTCAAGGGACAGCTCCTCTGCCGAACTGGTGATGACCGAATAGCGGAAAAGCTCCTCGGTCAACTGGCGCAGCATTTCGGTGCGGTTTTCGATCATCCGCAGGTACCGCTCTGCCGCTTCTGACTTTTCCTCCCGCTCCAACAGGTCGAGATAGCCGCAGATCGCGGTCAGCGGGGTGCGCAGATCGTGGGAAATGTTGGTGACGGCTTCTTTCAGCTCCAGATCGCCCGACTGAAAACGGCGGCGCTCGGCACGGAGCAGGCGGAGCTGGGCATTGAGCCGGGCGGCAAAGGAACGCATATGCCGGTCGCGGGTGGAAACGGTGATGAGGGTGTTGGTGTCCGTGTGCAGCTTTTCATCCAGTTCCTCTGCGATCTCGTCGGCGGCTTTATGCAGCAGATGAATCTTAAGCAGCAGAAATAAAATGAAAAGAAAAAGAATGCCGATGACCGCCCACGCCCAGATTTCCACGCCCATTCCTCCCTTTACTGAATGTCTTTTTTCACGAACAGCTTTACCCCGCAGAAGGTGAGCAAAACCGCTGTGCCCGCGAGGCAGAAGGGCGCGCGGATTTCGAGGGTTCCGTCCCGGTTTGCAATCTGCAGAGCCTGCGAAGACGGCAGGAAAGCTTTGAACCAGGTCAAAATTTCGCGGGCAGCACCGCTGACATAAGCGGGATTGGGGATGTTCTCCTCCCGCAGGAAGCTGCCGTCCTCCTGCATAACCATGCGGGTGGTCAGCTCCGGCTGGTGCAGTTTGCCGTAGACCGCCATGCCGCCCAAAGCAAGCGCCAGGGAAAGCAGCAGCGCAATGACTGCTACCCGGGCACGGTTGGTGTCTGCCATGGCCAGCAGGGTAAATAAGGCGGCATAAACCAGCACGATCAATGCCGTTTCGCCCAGCCGCCAGACCGGCGGTGCAATCGCCGTCACCGCTGCAGTGCCCGCAAAAGGCATACCGACCAGCACGGCCGCCGCAAAATGGGTCAGGGTGAAGATAAGGCCGACTGCAATAATCACGGTCAGATTGGCAAGATAAATGTCCCGGCGGCGGTGGCCGACAGAGAGCTTGTTGCGAAGCGTCCCGTCGGCGTACTCTGTCCCGATAAACAGGCTGGCGAAAATGGCGAGAAAGATGCCGATGTAGATATTGATGAGGAAAAAGTAATAATTGGCGTTTCCCTGCAGCCATGGCAGTCCCATATTGTGGGTATTCCGGGCTGCGAGGATATACCAGATGACACTGAGCGCACAGCAGGCGGCTTCCAGTGTCCAGAAAAGTTTCCCTTTAACCAGCCGGGCAAAATTTGCGGATAAAAGTTTTCGCATTTCCCCACCTCATTTCAGGTCTTTCCGACGGAAAGCCGACAGCCCCGCGGCCGATGAACCGACCGTTACGACCACCGAAAAGATAAGCTGGCGCAGCGGATGGGCGATGGCGTTGTCCGACATCAGGATCGCCTGGCCGGTAGGCAGGAAGTCGAGCAGGCACTCAAACAGGGTGCGGATATTCCCGGAAAGGTAGAGCGGGTTCGGCTCCGGGTCGCCGATCTCAAAGCCGTTTGCCGTGACGATCACGCCGCTGTGCAGCTCCGGTTCGCACAGCCGGTCATCGAGGGCGCTTGACGCAAAAAGCAAAATCAGCCAGACCACAAGCGTCAAAACGACGGTAATCGCGCGGTTATCGGAAAGGGAGCTGACGGCGGTGAAGATCGAGGTGAGCGCCATGGTAAACCCGACCGCCACCAGAACATTGAGCAAAAATCCGCCGATACCCATATCCAGCGGCCCAACGAGAAGCAGCCCCGGCACGGAGCCGAGCCACCACAGGCAGAGGAAAAATATACCTGCGCCCATCGACACGGCCAGGCCGGAAAGATAGACATCCAGACGTGAAGCCCCGACGACCAGCTTATTGCGGACCGCGCCGTCGGCGTACTCGGTTCCGAGGAAGAGACTGATGAAAACGGCAAAGTAAAGCCCCATGAACGGCGCCTGCGTAAAGAAATAGTCATCCAGTGTCACGATGTACCCGGATGCGATCATCTCTGCGGCTGAGCGGCTGCAGTTCAGGATGGCGACCA
>CAMAJC010000316.1 GCA_945835425.1 uncultured Clostridia bacterium | reverse complement strand
GGCGATCTCCTGAAAGCCCTTCTGGATTGCCGCCTGGCAAAGAGTGCGGACCGGGACCTTGGAGTCGGGAGAATGATTGCTGTGCATATGATAGTCGGCGCGATACCTTTTACTCATGTTTTATTCAGGCCTTTCTGCGTCTGATGAAAAAATATTACATCACGGCGTCGGGAAATCTAAAGTTACTTAAATTTTACCCTAAATGGGCGCCCTTCGTCAAGTCCCTCCGGAAAAAAAGAAGCGGTTTTGTGCAAAAAGTTGTCTGGATGCCCAGAAACGGTACAAAAGTTCAAAAAAATCTCTATTCTTCGTAATGAAAATAGATTTGTGTTTCCGGGCAGGTTGTGCTATAATGGAACAGTATACTTGGATGTTTCCTACCCTTTTTATAGTTTAAGGAGCAAACAGATGCGGATACTTGGTATCGACCCCGGATATGCCATCGTCGGCGTCGGGGTGATCGAATATAACGGCCAGCGGTTCAAGACGCTGGAATACGGAGCCATTACGACGCCTGCGGGAATGGATTTTCCCAAGCGGCTGCAGATGATTTACGAGCAGATGCAGGAGATCCTGATGATCTACAAGCCGGAAGCCATGGCTGTGGAAAAGCTTTATTTCAATACCAACACGACGACCGCTATTGACGTAGCCCAGGCGCGCGGCGTGATTCTGGTCACCGCGCAGCAGGCAGGCGTCCCATGTTATGAATATACACCACTGCAGGTCAAGCAGGCTGTCGTCGGATACGGACGGGCGGAAAAGAAACAGGTGATCGAGATGACCAAAAAAATCCTCTCCCTCTCCCGAACTCCCAAACCGGACGACGTGGCCGACGCCCTGGCGATCGCCATCTGCCACGCCCATTCGGCGCCGTCCAAAGCAGCACGGCAGCTGATGCAGGAGCAAAACGCCTGAAAGGAACGATTATATGATATACAGTGTGCACGGAAAGCTGATCCATATCGAAGCAAACCTCGCCGTCATCGAGTGCGGCGGCGTCGGCTATGGGGTGCGGACCTCGGCGGTCACGATCTCCAAGCTGCCTGCTATGGGCGAAACGGCGACCCTTTATACCTATCTCCATGTGACCGAAAGCGGTCTGGACCTGTTCGGCTTTTACGATCAGGGAGAGCTGAACTGTTTTAAGATGCTGCTGGGCGTCACGAGAGTCGGTCCGAAAGCGGCGCTGTCGGTGCTGTCCGGGGTGACGGCGGAGCAGTTTGCCCTGGCAGTGGCTTCCGGCGACGCGAAAACCTTGTCCCGTGCGCCGGGACTCGGTATGAAGACCGCCCAGCGGATCATCCTGGAGCTGAAGGACAAAATCAGCAAGGAACAGGCCGCGGCAGGCATTTCGATGCCGGACATCCCGGTCCTCAACCAGAACTCCAACGCCAGCGAGGCGATCAACGCCCTGGTCGTCCTGGGCTACACCCAGAGCGAAGCGGCCGGCGTCGTCACCAAACTGTCCCCGGAACTTTCCGTAGAAGATATGATCAAAAAATCGCTGCAGACTCTGGCCGGACTGGCCTGAACCCTTAAGCAGGAGGTATCCGCGTGTTTCATTCACAGTATCATCATGACGAAGAGGAAGAGATGGACCTCGAGAACCGGATCACGGCGCCGGATTTCAGCCCGGAAGACGTCGATACGGAATTTTCTCTCCGTCCGAAAACCTTATCGGAATATATCGGGCAGGAAAAAGCCAAGGAAAACCTGTCGGTTTATATTGAAGCTGCCAAAAAGCGGGGAGACGCCCTGGATCATGTCCTGCTCTACGGCCCTCCCGGTCTGGGCAAGACGACCCTGTCCCAGATCATCGCCAACGAGATGAACTCCAACCTGAAAATCACATCCGGCCCTGCCATTGAAAAACAGGGAGACCTGGCGGCACTGCTGACCAACCTTTCCGACGGCGACGTCCTCTTTATCGACGAGATCCACCGCCTGTCCAAGCAGGTGGAAGAGGTGCTTTACCCGGCTATGGAGGACTTCGCCCTGGACATCATCATCGGCAAAGGCCCTTCTGCCCGCTCTATCCGGGTCAATCTTGCTCACTTTACCCTCGTCGGCGCAACGACAAGGGCAGGGCAGCTGACGGCGCCGCTGCGGGACCGGTTCGGGGTACTGCTCCGGCTGGAACTGTATCAGCCGGAAGAACTCTGCCAGATCATTATGCGCAGCGCCAGTATTCTCGGCGTTCCCTGTGAAAAAGAGGGCGCGCTGGAGCTGGCAAGGCGCTGCCGGGGTACACCCCGTATCGCCAACCGGCTGCTCAAACGGGTGCGGGACTTCGCCGATATCCTCGGCACCGGCACCATCACCCGGGAAATCGTCCGCACGGCTCTGGAACGGCTGGAAATCGACGAGCTGGGGCTGGACAACCTCGACCGGCGGATGCTGCAGGCGATCATCGAGACCTATAACGGCGGACCGGTGGGTCTGGATACGCTGGCGGCGCTTCTTGGAGAAGAGGCTGTTACCATTGAAGATGTGTATGAGCCCTATCTGATGCA
>CAMAJC010000315.1 GCA_945835425.1 uncultured Clostridia bacterium | reverse complement strand
TTATTATCCAGCTGCCAGCCGGTCAGCGCCGTCCCCTCTTTATACAGCCGCCAGCTGCCAGACTCATCCTGCACCCAGCCGCTCACCGGCTCCGGTTCACCCGGCGCCTGCGTTTCCGGCGGGTCGATCTGCAGATCCGCCGCACCCGTTTCTTCCGTTTTCCGATTATATACAGCCCCGGCCGGCATCGCGCTGAACGTCCCAATCAGCGCCGCCAGCAGCAGGCAAAACAGCCGTTTCTTCATTATAATAGCCTCCTTCTGTCATGATGGAACTGCTTGTAGCTACTTATTATTTTACCAATATCCGTCCCAAAAGGCAAGGAAATATTTATCTGTTTTACACAGTTTTTGCGGGAAAATGTGCAAAATCATCCAAAATTTTTATTTCCGCCGAAAAAACCTTGACTTGGAGCCTACTCCATGGTTTATCATAGAAGATGAACAGAAAGGATGATAAACATGATCCGCAAGCATCTGCTGCTGACCGGCATGGTTCAGGGCGTCGGACTGCGGTACCGGACCAAATACGCGGCGTCGATGCGCGGGCTGACCGGCTGGGTGCGCAACCTGTCGGACGGCTCGGTCGAGATGGAGCTGCAGGGCAAAGAGGAAGACATCGACCTGCTGCTGCAGACCCTCCAGCAAAACCGCTACATCGACATCACCGGCCTGCGTGCACGCACAATCCCGTTGGAGGATGAATACTACTTCACTATCCGGGACGATGAATAAACACCGTATTTTTTGAGAAAGACCACCCGTTTTTCTCATATATAGAAAGGAAGATTTTTATGAGACTGGGAGAAAACACCCCGAAACTGGGCTTTGGGCTGATGCGCCTGCCGATGCTGGGCGAAGAGGTCGATATCGAGCAGACCAAGGAAATGGTCGACTTATTTATGCAGGCAGGCTTTACCTACTTTGACACCGCCTACGGCTACCTCGGCGGCAAATCGGAGATGGCGATCAAGGACGCGCTGGTCGACCGCTATCCCCGCGATTCCTTCACCCTCGCGACCAAGCTGCCCGCATGGGCCGGCGCGAAGACCGCCGACGAGGCAAAGGAGATGTTCTTTACTTCCTTAAAGCGCACCGGCGCCGGGTATTTTGATTTTTATCTGCTGCACAACCTCGGCGGCGAAAGAACCGCCAAGTTTGATGAGTTCGGCATCTGGGACTTTGTGCAGGAGCAGAAGGAAAAGGGCCTGATCAAGCATATCGGCTTCTCGATGCACGATTCCGCCGAGGCGCTGGACAAGGTGCTGACCGAGCATCCGGAGGTCGAGTTTGTCCAGCTGCAGATCAACTACGCCGACTGGGACTCTCCTTCGATTCAGTCCCGTCTCTGCTACGAGACCGCCCGCAAGCATGGTAAGCCGGTTGTCATCATGGAGCCGGTCAAGGGCGGCAGCCTCGCAAACCTGCCCGAAAGCGTCTCCGGCATCTTCAAGGCCGCTGAGCCGGACTCGTCGGTTGCGTCCTGGGCGCTGCGGTACGCGGCTTCGCTGGAAGGGCTGATCACCGTCCTGTCGGGCATGTCCAACGTCGAGCAGATGAAGGACAACCTCGCGGTCATGAAGGGCTTTACAGGGCTGAATGAGGAACAGATGGCCGTCATCCAGAAGGCAAAAGCGGCTCTTGAAGCGATCCCGACGATTCCCTGCACTGCCTGCCAGTACTGCATGAAGGGATGTCCGATGGGCGTTCAGATCCCCGAGACCTTCACCTCGGTCAACACCTACAAGACCTACGGCAACCTCGCGGCGGCTAAAGGCCACTACGGCTTTGCGACCCGGAATGGCGGCAAGGCGTCCGACTGTATCGCCTGCGGCCAGTGCGAGTCGGTCTGCCCGCAGCATATCCATATCATCGATGAGCTGCAAAGCGCTGTCGAACTTCTGGAAAAATAAGCATACGCGACCCGGAACCTGCCGCCTTACGCGCGGCAGGTTTTTTGAAACGCGGTTATAAACTGAAGGTATAAACATGAATACAAACGGAATCTTCCGTTATGGGTTTATCTGCCGTATAATGATGTTGTGGAGGTTTTCTGTATGTATGTTTATGTCCTCGGATTGAGGTAAACTTCCCGGAAATGTAGGGTGCGACCTTTACGGTCGCCCGCGGCTTCTAATCTCGCACCTCTTTTCTTTTTGTTTGCCCGTTTCCGTTCCTAAAACCCAGCCTCCCCTTTTAAGGGGAGGTGTCAATCTCGGATTGACGAAAGGGTGAAAACTTCCCGAACTTCGCCCATTACCGTCTACTCAAACTACGCTTCCGAACCCCGTAGGGGACGGGTTTCCCGTCCCGCCAAAACCCTCTGTCTTTCGCTGCGTCTCCGTTTATACAATCTGCATTCCTATCATTTTTATTTTCCCGGCCTTCGTGATGCCGCACGGCGTCCCACCGGGACACCGGCGGGGGTAAACCGCGAGAAATGCGGGAAGTTATGTTCCCCACATAACACCTGAGCGAAAATGAAGTACTTCCGCTCATGCTCCGTTATCGGAACATT
>CAMAJC010000314.1 GCA_945835425.1 uncultured Clostridia bacterium | reverse complement strand
TTATCCCTGGCGTTTGATGCAGCGCTGCATCCATCCGCCTTTGAGATAATAAATAATGAAAATAATCGATGTAACGAACCAGGAAATCGGATAACTGACCATCAGCGTAAAGAGGTCATGATGGGCCGGCAGCAGGATCAGCACCCAGGAAAACCGTAGTACACAGATGCCCAGCAGCGTGATAATCATCGGGATAAACGAATCGCCCGCGCCTTTGACCGCGCCGGAAAGGATCTCGATCGGCACATATATAAAATAGAACGTGACCATGTACACGATCATCCGGGAACCGTAATTTACGACATTGGCATCGCTCGTAAACAGCCCCAGAGCAGGATTCCGGATCAGCAGGATCACTGCCGATATCAGAATCGTCATCCCCATGGCCATGCCGATGCCGACCCGCACGCATTTATGTACCCGGTCGTATTTGCCTGCGCCGAAGTTCTGCCCGACAAAGGTTGTGACCGCAACACCGAAGGCGCTGATGACCATCCAGAAGAACGAGTCGACCTTGCCGAATGCCGTCCAGGCGGCAATGATATCAGTGCCGAAGGAGTTGATGCTGGACTGAATCAGCAGGTTGGAGATGTTGAAAAGGGTCGACTGCAGCCCGACCGGCAGACCGATCCGCAGCATCGACCGCAGCAATACCATATCCAGCCGCAGCTTGCGGAAAGCGACCTTATAACATTCATCTGTCTTCATCAGCGAGAAGAAGGTCAGCAGCACGCTGACGACCTGCGACAGCACCGTCGCGAGAGCTGCGCCCGCAACGCCCATTTTCAGTCCCATGACCAGCACCAGGTCAAGCACAACGTTGGTCAGGCAGCAGACGATCAGAAAATACAGCGGCCGCTTGGAATCTCCGACCGCCCGCATGATCGCCGAGCCGATGTTATAGAGTATCGGGAACGCGACGCCGGCGAAATAGATGCGCATATAGACAAGGGCGTAATCCATGATATCGTCCGGGACAGCGATCAGCTGCAGGGCCTGCCGGGAAAAGAGCAGCCCGGCTGCCATAAACAGCGCGCTGGCAATTAGCCCCAGCATAATCAGGGTGTGGACCGCGCGAGAAGTCTCTTCTCCCTTGTTCGCGCCGAAAAACTGCGAGATAATGACGCTGCCGCCGGAAGAAAGGCCGACGAAAAAGCCGATTAAGAGGTTGATCAGCGTACCGGTCGAGCCGCCGACCGCCGCAAGGGCTTCCTTGCCGACAAAGTTGCCGACGATGATCGCGTCGACAGTGTTGTAAAGCTGCTGGAAAAAAGTCCCGAGAAGGATCGGAAAGAAAAACTGCAGCAGCTGCTTCCAGATAACGCCTTCGGTGATCCCGTTTCCGGCGGCGTTTTTCTTTGCCATCGTACTCATAATTTATATACTCCTACAATTCGGCGCATAAAAACCCCGATCAGAGCATCGGGGTTTTCTTGGTTTATACGTTGAAACGGAAGGTGACGATATCGCCGTCCTGCATGACATATTCCTTGCCTTCCAGGCGGACAAGGCCCTTTTCACGGGCTGCAGCCATGGTGCCGCAGGCCATCAGGTCGTCAAAGGAAACGATCTCGGCGCGGATAAAGCCCTTTTCAAAGTCGGTATGGATTTTACCGGCAGCTCTCGGAGCCTTGGTGCCGCGGGTGATGGTCCAGGCGTGAACGTCGTCCGGGCCTGCGGTCAGGAAGGAAATCAGGCCCAGCAGAGCATAACCCTCGCGGATGATGCGGGAAAGGCCGCTTTCTTCCAGATGGAGGTCGGCAAGGAAATCCTTCTTGTCGGCTTCGTCCATATCGGCCAGATCTTCCTCGATTTTGGCGCAGATGGGCAGCACTTGGGAGTTTTCCTCCTCGGCCAGCTGTTTGACCTTCTGGTACTCGGCGTTATTTTCATATCCGCCGACGAAATCATCCTCGCTCATATTGGCCGCGTAGATGACCGGCTTGTTGGACAGGAGCGGGGTGTCATGGAGCGAAGCGAGCTGGTCGTCCGTAAAGGGGAAGGAACGGGCGGACTTGCCCTCTTCCAGATGGTCGCGCAGGGCCTCCAGGAATGCGAGTTCCCCGGCCAGCTTCTTATCAGCCCGGACAGCCTTCTGCGTCTTGGCGATCCGGCGCTCCAGCACCTCGATATCCGCCAGAATCAGCTCGAGGTTGATGGTCTCGATGTCGCGGATCGCGTCGATGCTGCCCTCGACGTGGATAACGTCGGTGTCCTCAAAGCAGCGGACAACGTGGACGATCGCGTCTACGTCGCGGATGTTCTGCAAAAACTTGTTGCCCAGGCCCTCGCCCTTGGACGCGCCCTTGACCAGGCCCGCGATATCGACGAACTCCAGCACTGCCGGAGAGAATTTCTTGGGGTTGTACATTTCGGCCAGTTTATCCAGCCGCTTGTCCGGCACCGAAACAACGCCGACGTTCGGCTCGATGGTGCAGAACGGATAGTTTGCGGACTCAGCCCCGGCGTTGGTCAGCGCATTGAACAGCGTGCTCTTGCCGACATTGGGCAGTCCTACCAT
>CAMAJC010000313.1 GCA_945835425.1 uncultured Clostridia bacterium | reverse complement strand
TTTTTACATATATATAAAGAGAGAAAAGGTAAGGTACGCGCTGCACCTTACCTCTTCTCTGTTCATTCTTATTGTCGGAGACGTGCCCGCGCGGTTCCTTCATCAATAAAACGTCGCGACTTCCTGCGCGGGAGCGGAAGCAGGGCCGAAGGAGACGGCGGTCAGAACCGGGCCGGTGCCCTGATAGAGGGGATGGTTTTTGACCTCGATAGTGGCGGTCACGTCCAGCCAGTCCTTGTGGGCGATATGGTTGTCCTTGGGTACCTGACAGAGGAAGCTCATATACTGGGTGTCCGCCTCGCAGCAGGTCATGACGAACCGTCCGACCGCGATCATGCCTTTGGGGAAGCGCTTGTCCAGGGCGACCATGCCCTTGAAGTGGACGGTCTTGCCGTTATATTTCTGGGTTTCCTCGGAGATATCGCGGTAGAAGAGGGCAAAGTCCTCGTCCTTAATTTCAATGACCGGCGCTTCGATATCGAAAGGCAGCGGGTCCTGAATATCGTCATATTCGACGTCGCCGTTTTCATATTCATAAGCAATATCGGTGCGACGGGAAACGCCGCGGACGATCTTGTGGAAGGTCTCCTTGTCGATGCCGGGCTTGGCGCGGTTGAAGACGACGATCTCGCAGGAGGAGAGCTTGTCGACGACCAGCTGGCGCATATTCTGGTTATAGGCCAGGAAGGTGTTTGAATCGCAGAGCATGAACTCCTGATAGATGATCCAGTTCTCCGGCATCCGGTTGTAGAGGTCCTGCAGCAGCCACATACCGTTGTATTCCAGCACAACGCGCTCGGCTTTATGCTTTTTGACCAGCGAAGAGAGCTTTACCTCGTTGATCTCCTCCGGTTCCTCCAGCGTTTCGATAAAGACGTTTTTGCTGTCATGGAAACGGGAAGGGTCGTATTCCTCCACGCCCTCCTCGCAGAGCAGCAGCAGTGTCCGTTCGCCGTCGTTGAAACGGGGGTCTTCCATGGTTTCCTGGATAAACTTTGTCTTACCGGCCTCCAGAAAGCCGGTGAACAGATAAACGGGAATCTGTTTGGCCATTTTACAACTTCCTTTCAGCGTTCCAGCGGCTTAGTGTACGCCGAACAGGTCAGCCAGCGCCTGCTCGTTTAACTTGGAGCCGATAACGCACAGCCGTCCGATGATCTCAGCGCCGCCGGTGCGGACGTCGGGACAGCCGGGAACATAGTCGTAATGAATCCAGCTGCCGTCCTCAGCCGCTACGATACCTTTCGCGCGGAGAACGATGCCGTATTTCTCCTCGTTCTGCAGCTCGTCCAGGGCGTGGGCAATCTCGTCGGCCGTGAACTTGCGGGTCGTCTCCTTGCCCCAGCTGTCGAAGATTTCGTCGGCGTGGTGGTGATGATGGTGGTGGTCATGGTCGTGGCAGTGGCACTCTTCGCCATCCTCGTGATGGTGATGGTGTTCATGTTCATCTTCATCGTGGTCATGATGGTGGTGGTGTTCATGTTCATCCTCGTCCTCGTCATGGTCATGATGGTGGTGATGCTCATGCTCATCCTCGTCCTCATCGTGGTCATGATGATGGTGATGTTCATGTTCTTCCGCGTCCGCCTTGGCAGTCTCAGCGGCCAGCAGCGCCAGCTCGGCCTGCAGGGTGCTCTTCTGCTCCATGGCAGAGAGAATCTGCGCGCCGGTCAGCTCGTCCCACGGGGTCGTGATGATGGTAGCGGCGGTGTTGTGCTCCCGGAGCATGGCCACGACAGCGGCCAGCTTTTCCTCGCTCATGCCCTGGGTACGGGAGAGGATGATGGTGGAGGCGTGCTCGATCTGGTTGTTGTAGAACTCGCCGAAGTTCTTCATATACATTTTGACCTTGGTCGCGTCGGCGACGGTAGTGAAGCCGTTCAGGACAGCGCCGGCGGTATCGGCGGTCTGGACCGCGCGGATAACGTCGGAGAGCTTGCCGACGCCGGACGGCTCGATCAGGATGCGGTCGGGATGGTACTGTTCGATGACCTGATGCAGAGCCGCAGAGAAGTCGCCGACCAGGCTGCAGCAGATGCAGCCGGAGTTCATCTCGTTGATCTGGATACCGGCTTCCCGCAGGAAACCGCCGTCGATGCCGATCTCGCCGAACTCGTTTTCGATCAGCACCAGCTGCTCACCCTTGTAACCGTCGGCGATCAGCTTTTTAATCAGAGTGGTCTTGCCTGCGCCGAGAAAGCCGGAGAAAATGTCAATTTTAGTCATGGAAATGCTTCCTTTCTAATGTATCGATGCCGTTTGCGTTCTTATAAGCAAAACGGGCTATAACAGGAGTTTTCTTGTACTCCTTATTATAACCCGTATCTGTGAAGAATTCAAGGACTTTTTTCAAAAAGAATTAGCAATTGTGGAATGAGACTGCTAATTCTGACCTTATACATATCTGCCCGGAACTACTGTAGGGAACGGCGGACCGTCCGCTGCGGGTTTTGACCGTTCCGTGTCTCCGAATCCTCGCCCGTTTCCGCTCATACAACACCGGTTTCGTCATCATTTCGGCGAATAACACGCGGGTTTGT
>CAMAJC010000312.1 GCA_945835425.1 uncultured Clostridia bacterium | reverse complement strand
TCCATCGCCCGCCCTCCTTTATGCTTCTTTATCGTGCTTTCATTATGCAATAAATGGGCTTAAGAGGGTAAAAAAATATCCGTTTCTGCATTAAAACTGCGCAAAGATTCGGCAGGGAAGGGAAAATAGATAAAATATACAGAAAAGACCTCCCGTGTGGATGCACACGGGAGGTCTTTGCAACATAATACTCAGCGGAGCGTCACTTCAACGTCGTCAGCCGAAACGGCGCCGTCTTTTACGGTAATTGCTTTCCGATGGGCAGGGTTGTCGAAATCCTTGGAAAAACCGTCGTCCTGGTAGAGGGTATAGCTGCCGTCGCCGTAGGCGTAGACGCGCAGGTGCTCCTCATCCAGCCGGGAAACCGATTCCGCCGCAGCCGCTGTCGGCAGCAGGCGGCCTTTGCGCAGGAATACCAGCACCTCCGCCAGATCGCAGCGAACATAATGCCAGCCGGCCTTCAGCTCCTCGGAGTCGTAGTCCTCGCCGCTGCGGAAGCGGATCATCCGCATATCCTCCGGCAGGTAGACGTTTCTTCCGGTGGCGTTCTGGGTGACGACCGGCGCGACCATGATGCTCTCGCCGACCATCAGCTGATCCTCAATCTCTTTGGCGATCGGGTCGCTGTCATAGACAAAGGAGAGCGGCTTAAAGTACATATCGTCGTTCCGGGCAGCCTTGACATACTCGCTGTACAGATAGGGCAGCAGTACATAGCGGATACCGATCATGTTGGCGAAAGCCTTCTTGTCGGTAAAGAGGTAGGTTTCCTGGCAGCGCGGGCCTTTGGAGTCGTGGTTGCGGAAGAGGGGCGTGAAGATCGAAAATTCGATCCAGCGCAGCAGCAGGTCCTCGGTGGTGTTCTGGCCGAAACCGCCGGTGTCAGAGCCGGTGAAGAGGAGGCCGACCATGTTCAGGCCGGGCATCTGCTTGACCTCCTGCTGGAGGTGTGCCCACCAGGCGCAGTTGTCGCCGGTCCAGATGCCGCCGTAGCGGTGCATCCCGATATAGGACGAGCGGGAGAACATCAGGATTCTCTTGTCCGGCGCCAGTTCCTCGAATGCTTCACCGGCCGCACGGGTCATATTGTAGCCGTAGAGGTTGTGGACCTTCTCATGGAGGATCTTTTCGCCGTCTACCATATGATAAAACTGCTGATAATACTGGCTCGCGGCCATGGTGCCGAAAGCGCTGCCCATCAGCTTGTGCCAGTCGTCGATCTCGTAGTAGTCCTTGATGCCGATGGAGGAAGCCATCTCAACGCCGCGCCGGAGGGTGTCGTTGGTGAAGAAGATGGAGGGCTCGTTCATGTCGTTCCAGAAGCCCTCAATCCCCTGATCCAGCAGGAATTTGTACTGGGAGCCGAACCATTTGCGCGCCGCGGGGTTTAAATAGTCGGTGAAATAGGAGTTGCCCGGCCAGACGGCGGCGGTGAAGGGCGTGCCGTCCTCTTTCAGGCAGAAATAGCCGTTGTCGATGCCTTCCTGGGCCAGAGCGTCGCCCTCCAGCACCTTGATGCCGGCGTCGATGATCGGAACCAGCCGGACGCCGTCCGCCTTCAGCTCAGCCGAAAGGGCAGGCAGGTCGGGGAAAGCTTTCGTGTCGACGGTGAAATCCTTGTAGCCGACCATATAGTCGATGTCCAGATAAATCGCGTCCAGCGGGATGCCGTTGTCCCGGTGTCCGGCCCAGACCGCGCGGATATCCGCCTCGTTTTCGTAGCCGTAACGGGACTGGCCGTATCCGAAGCCCCATTTGGGCGGGATATAGCTGTGGCCGATGATGCCTCTGAACTCGCGGGTGATGGCGTAGGGCTTGCCGCTCTCGCTCCTGCCCGAGAAGAAATACAGGTCGAAATCCAGCCCGGAAGCGGTGATGATCAGCTTGTTCATGTCGGTGTAGCCGACGTCAAACCGCACGATGCCGGGATCGTCCAGAAAGATGCCGAAGTTGCCCTGGCCGTCCTCCCGGTCGACGATCAGGAAGTTGTGGGCGCCGTAGAGGTTATATTTGGTTTCCGTATGGGTGTTGTCGTCGACGTTGTCGCTGATATACAGCCAGCCGCGCTTGTTGATCCCGCGCTGCGCTTCGCCGAGGCCATAGACAATATCGCCTTTTCGCAGATCGAGGGTAAACTGCCAGGCGTCCTTGACGGGCTTTGCCGCGGAGGGTCCGAAACGGCCGACGCTGAGGTCGGTCTGGGCGTTGGCGTCCACCTTTTTAACGGTAAAATAGGGGACTGCCGGCGTGCTGTCGGGGCCGAAAACCGCCGCATCGGGCTGCTTGACAACGACCGCATCGGTCTCAAAAGGTTTGCCAAAACGATATTTCTGGATCATGGTATCCTTCCTTTCACAGCCTGCAGAAAGGCAGGCTGTTTTACAATAAACCGATCTTTTTCGTACACATCGTCTGCAAACGACGGGCATAATAGGAAAAATATGGATATTTAGCGGTAAACCTTACAAGGTGATTATAACTTTCAACCGGCATTTTGTCAATCGTATTCGCTAAACTTTGCTGAGATTTGTGCATTTAGGTAAATACTGCCCGACTCAAATTGGG
>CAMAJC010000311.1 GCA_945835425.1 uncultured Clostridia bacterium | reverse complement strand
CTGCACGGAATTGGACTGCGTCCAATCTCCGCGCAGGATGGGGATTTCGCCCATTGCGATGGTGCGACTCGATGTCCGCAGGACATCTAGGCTCATGCCTTTGGAATCCGCCACCCTTTTAGAAAAGGGCGGCCGGAAAACTTTTGTCACTAAAACGGGCAACGTGTGCGCTCAAAATACCATCGTGCGTGCCGCAAAGCCCGAAGACTGTGAGCCTGACGAATCAGTCTCGTTTTGCTGCGATTGCATACGGCTTGCAATCGTTTTCCTTCGGAAAATAAACAGCAAAACTGCCAGTTACCCCGCGGGATACCTAGGCCGCGGCGAATCCAGTGCAGGCTGTGCCTGCTTTTCAAAAGCGAGAGAAAGGATAAACAGAAAATGCTCATATCATTGCAGGACATTGGGGTGTCCTTTGCTGGAAATACGATACTGGAGCACATCAGCGGAGATGTGCAGGAAAACTCGCGGATCGGCCTGATCGGAGCCAACGGCGCGGGAAAATCGACCCTGCTCAGCATGATCACCGGCGAGCTGGAAAACGAATGGGGCGAAATCTCCCGCAAACCGATGCTGGGGATCGGGTACCTGCACCAGAACAGCGGGCTGGATGGCGAAAATACGATTCTCGGCGAGATGCGCCGGGTATTCCAGCCGCTGTTGGACGCGAAACGGCAGATGGACGATCTGCAGGTCGAGATGGGTCAGCTTTCGCCGACTGCGCCTGCCTATCATGACGCGGCAACGCAGTACGACAAGCTCCTCTCCTACTACGAAGCCAACGACGGCTACATGATCGACGTCAAAATCCAGACCATCCTAAACGGCATGGGTTTCGGCGACCGCGACCTCTCGACCCGGATTTCCACCCTCTCCGGCGGCGAGAAAACGCGGCTCGCGCTGGCGCAGCTGCTGCTGCGGGAGCCGGAGCTGCTGATTCTGGACGAGCCGACCAACCACCTCGACTTCAAGACCCTGCGCTGGCTGGAAGAGCACCTGGCGCAGTACCGCGGCGCGATCATCGTCGTGTCCCATGACCGGTACTTCCTCGATCAGACGGTGGACGAAATCTGGGAGATCGAGTTTGGCTCGATGCGGATTTTCCCGGGCAATTACAGCAAATATAAGATTCTCAAAGCCGACCTGATGGCGCGCTGGGAGAAGGAATACGAGGCCCAGCAGGAGGAAATCGCCGACCTGGAGGACTATGTTGCCCGCAACCTTGTCCGCGCGACCACCTCAAAATCCGCCAAATCCCGCGTCAAAAAGCTGGAGCGGATGGAGCGGATCGAGAAGCCGAAGGAATATAATAAGGAAATGTTCCTGCATTTTTCTTATGACCGCGACCCGGTGAAGGACGTGCTGGTTGCAAAGGATCTGTCCCTGACGGTGGGTGCAGCGGATAAGCGCAAGCACCTTTTCGACAACCTCTCCTTCCAGATCGAGAAGGGCGACAAGGTTGCCGTCATCGGCGAAAACGGCATCGGAAAATCGTCGCTGCTCAAAGCACTGCTGGGGCAATTAAAGTTCGACAGCGGCCGCTACCGCTGGGGCGACGAGACGCGGATCGCCTATTTTGACCAGGAAAATAAACAGCTGAATCCGGACAACACCGTCCTCGAGGAGCTTTGGAGCCGCTATCCCGGCAAGACCGAGACGGAAATCCGCACCGAGCTGGGACGGGTGCTGCTGATCGGCGAGGACGTCTACAAAAAAGTCGGCGTGCTTTCCGGCGGCGAACGGGCGAAACTGTCCTTTGCGGTGCTGATGGCCCAGCGCGGCAACTTCCTGATGCTGGACGAACCGACCAACCACCTCGACCTGCGCAGCAAGGAAATCCTCGAAGACGCGCTGGACGAGTTCCCCGGGACGATGCTGTTTGTCTCCCACGACCGTTATCTGCTGCGGCGTGTGCCCGACAAGATCATCGAGATTTTTAAGGATCATGTCGAGGTGTTCCCCGGAAACTACGACTATTACATGGAAAAGATGCAGCAGAAGGAGCGCGCTGCCGCCCTGGCCGCTGAAGCAGCGGCAAAAAATGCGCCGCCGCAGCCGACAGCACCCAAAGCAGGCGCCGTCACCTACAACCGCGGCAAGGAACAGCGTGCCGAAGCTGCCCGCGTCCGTGCCCGGATCAAGGCGCTGGAGACCCGGCTGGAGGAGTTAGAGACGGAGATTGCGGCTGTCGAGGAACAGATGACTGACCCTGATCTCGGCTATGAAAAGCTGCAGGAACTCTGCGCCCAGCTCGACCAGATGCACGCCGAACAGGAAGCCGACATGGAAGAATGGCTTGAATTGTCTGAATAAGCAGGCACAGCCTGCACTGGATTCGCCGCGGCTTATGTATCACGCGGATAACTGAATGAGACTGCTCAACAAGTTCGCAGTCTTCGATCTTTTTCTCACGCTCGATATACTTGCATAAAAATAGGTCCTCTGTGCATAGCGCAGCGGTCATAAGACAGTTGACAGTCACAGCGTTTGGTTTGAACTGCTGTGGTTGTTCTTACATTCTTCCCGGCCATGTGATAACATTGAACCAACCAGACCTATAAATCGGAA
>CAMAJC010000310.1 GCA_945835425.1 uncultured Clostridia bacterium | reverse complement strand
TACGCAACAGATTTACAGTCTGCCCCCTTTGGCCACTCGGGAACTCGTCCATATGGTGCGGATAACAGGACTTGAACCTGCATGAACTTGCATTCACTAGAACCTGAATCTAGCGCGTCTGCCAATTCCGCCATATCCGCATATGGTGCAGATGACGGGACTTGAACCCACACGAGCAAAGCTCACTACCACCTCAAAGTAGCGCGTCTGCCAATTCCGCCACATCTGCATCTGTTCATTCGCCGGGGCCGTTTGGCTCTCAGCGGAACAATTGATATTATACCAGACCGATTCCCCTTTGTCAAGAGAATTTTTCGATTTTTTTCAACTTTTTTTATGCCGGTCACGTTTCCCCTTTCCGCGGCATAAACTGAGCCGAAGGAGGGATTTCCATGCCCACGATCTATCTCAGCCCGTCGACCCAGGAAGCCAATGAATATGTGACCGGCGGCAGCGAAGAATACTACATGAACCTGTTGGCCGACAAGATGGAGCCGTATCTGCGCTCCAGCGGCATCGGCTTCACCCGCAACACCCCGGAAATGACGGCGGTGACCTCCATCCGGGCCTCCAATGCAGGCGACTACGACCTGCATCTGGCGCTCCACTCCAACGCGGCGCCTGAAGGCCAGTACGGGACCGTCCGCGGCAGCGACGTCTACTACTATCCCGGCTCCATCCGGGGGCAGCGTGCCGCAGAGGAGATTGCCGAGGGGCTGCGGGCGATCTACCCGGGCACCGTCCGGACGCTGCCGACCACTGCGCTCGGCGAAGTGCGCCAGCCGAAAGCGCCGTCGGTTTTTATCGAGCTGGCCTATCATGACAACGTCGAGGACGCAAACTGGATCACCGAAAATCTGGACGCGATCGCCGCCAACATTGTCGAGTCCCTGACCCGTTACTTCGGCATCCCGTTCATCACCCCGGTCCCGATTCAGGCAGGGGTCGTCATCACCGACGGCGGACGGCTGAACCTGCGGGCAAAGCCGTCGCTTGACGCGGAGATCCTGCTGCGGATCCCGAACGGCGCGTCGGTCATCGTCTTCGGCAGCTGGCAAGGCTGGGATGTGGTGCAGTACGGCGGCGTCATCGGCTACGCGGACAGCCGGTATATCGTCATACCGTAAAAAGGGCGGCGGTCCGGAAGTGCAGCAAGCAGCAGGGTAAACGCCAAAAGTATACGGATTTTCTTATTTTTCATCTGTCCTGATTCCTTCTCTCATGTTGTTTATTTTATTGCAGCGAATCATGAAACAAGGGATATATATGGAAATGATTTGTTTCATGGGACAAATAAGGCAATGAGCCGCCCGGATTTTGCGCATATGAATATAAAAATAAATAGCATCTCAGGCCAACAGCAGGCAGACGCACCAGACCATCGGCAGAAAACTGCCGCCCTGCACACAGGCGACCATCAGCAACGCCGCAAGGAGCAGCTTCACTGCCCGGAAAAAGTATGTCAGTCCCCGTTCGTTTCCCGGAAACCACCGTCCGGCCAGCAGCGCCGCAATCTCGCCGCCGTCCAATCCCGGCAGCGGCAGCAGCGAAAATCCGCCGCAAAACAGCTGCATCCACATATATTCATCCGGCAGCGGCAAAAGGGCGGTCACGCCTGCCCAGAGAAAGCTGGCGGCGCTCCCGGCAAGGAGGGTCAGAAGCTGCGCAGAAAATGGGTAGATGCCGGGTCTCGGGCGGATGGCGGCGCCGCTCCAACTAAGCGTCAGCCGCTGCACCGGAATCCCGGCCGCGAGAAAAGCCAGCAGGTGCCCGCCTTCATGGAAGAAAATGGCCAGCAACAGCGCCAGCGCTCCATGCTCCCCCGTTCCGCTCAGTTCCCAGAACAGGCAGAGCATCCCGAAAAACCCCGGCGATATCTCCAGCTGCCGTCCGCCGGGAAACCGAAGCCGCAGCATCTACTCCGCTCCATGCCGGGTGAGGTCGATGCTGCGGGACGGGTCCAGCCGGGTCCCGTCGGCGATGATCTCGAAATGCAGGTGGGGACCGGTCGCCTGGCCGGTGCTGCCGACGAGGGCAATGGTCTGACCGGCGGAGACCCATTCGCCTGCTTCCACCAGCAGCTCCCGGCAATGGGCATAAAGGGTGGAGAGCTGTCCGCTGTGCTCGATGATGAGGTAGTTGCCGTAGCTGACATGGTTCCCGGCGGTCACAACGGTGCCGTCCGCAGCAGCGGTGATGGCACTCCCGGATGGCGCTGCCAGATCGTCGCCGTAATGGAAATCCAGCTCGCCGGTGATCGGATGGTACCGCCAGCCGAAACCGTCGGTGAGGGTCGAATCCGGCAGCGGGTCCCGGAGGGTGCAGGTCAGCCGGTAGGGCGTAAAGCTGACGCCGTTTGCAGCCGGCATCGGTTCAAAATCCTCGCCGGCCGCCAGGGCGCTGCTGCCCGCGAAAAGCAGCGGCAAACTGAAAATAAAGAGTATGCTGCAAATTCTCCGCTTTATCATAAGTATAACCTCCGTCGCGTAAACTCTGTCCCATCAGGCCAGTATATGGCAGAATTACCTTTCGCAGAACCGGGTTACAGATTCCTGTTTCGTAAAAATAGACAAAAACCGACGCTTTT
>CAMAJC010000309.1 GCA_945835425.1 uncultured Clostridia bacterium | reverse complement strand
GCCCTCAGCCCGCCGCCTAAAGACGCACAGCCCCATAACAGGCGGTCAGGTAACCAACCCCAGCGTCCGCAGCAGGAAAATCCACAGGAAAACCGACACCATCGAAAAGATGCTGGTCATGACGACCTGCTGGCCTGCCAGCTCGGGGTCATGGCCGTAAGCCGCGGCCATCGTATAGGAATTGACGGCTGTAGGCGAAGCGAAAACAATGACCAGCGAGAGGAGGTTTGCGTCCCGGAATCCCAGCAGCGCTGCAACCGGAATTACCAGCAGCGGTGAAACGACGATCTTGCCGATGACGCCGACCGACAGCGCTTTCCAGTTGTGCCCCAGCGCCTTGAAATGGAAGGTGCCGCCCAGCACAACCAGCGCCAGCGGCGTCGCGATGGACGCCATGTTGGACAGGCCGGTATAGATCGCTTTGGGGAAGGTGAGGCCGGTCAGCTTGAATAAAAACGCGAGGACGGCACCCCAAATGAGCGGGTTTTTCGCAATGCCCAGTAGAACCTTTTTGATTCCGCCTTTACTACTTGTATAATACTCTAATATAATTACGGCAAGTATGTTGTAAAGCGGCACGACAATCGCCGCCATGACCGATGCAACGGCGGCGCGTTCGGCTCCGTAGACGTTGGCGACGACCTGATAGCCGAAGATGACGAAGTTGCTGCGGAAGATGCCCTGAATCAGGACAGCCTGTCGGCTGGCAGCAGGCATGACGTTGCCTTCCGAGTCGACTCCGTCCTTTTTGACGATGCGGGGAATGATCAAAAACGCGAGGAAAAAGACCACCAGCACCGCCGCTGCCGCGAAGACAAAGGCGCCGGGCTGCACCGCGCTCTCCAGATCGGAATTATAGACGTTCATGAAGATCATCAGCGGCAGGAAGGTCTTAAAGCAGAAGGTGTTGCATTTGCGGCAGAACGGCTCGTCCACCAGATGCGCCATCCGGAAAAGATATCCCGCTGCCATACAGATCATCAGCGGCAGGACGGCGTTGACGCTGATCAGCAGGTTTTCATACATATGCATCATCCTTTATTTGTTGTCTTTGCATCTATTATACGCGAAAATGCGCCTTTCGTAAAGTATCTGTTTTTTCGGCAGACAGCGCGGATTTTTGACCATAGAAAGGGGATAAAATCCGCGTAAAATCTTTACCCTGACGGAAAAATGTGTTATACTGAAAAAGGTCTGTATCAGATTGCCGCCTGGACAAAATAAAGAATACTCTGATCACATGAATACGCTTCTAAAAAGGCACAACAGCAAATAAATCAGGGCTTTCTGAGGGCGATAAGACATCTGCAGCCGGGAAATACGGGAAATTGAGGCCGGTGCGGCGTTTTAGGCGGCGTTTTTGTCCGGCTTTCCACTTTCTCAAAGGTTAGGAGACTGAATATGCTGTCCACTCTGTTTGGTGAGTCAAAAATCATGATATTATTGGGCGTGCTTGCGGCATTTGCCCTGTCGTTTCTCGGCATCCGCTTCGGCCAGAACAGCCTGCCCCATGACGGCGGCCGGAAGTTCGCGGTCAACGGCGAGCTGTCCCGCGGGAAACCGAGAGGAGCCGGGCTTATCTTTGTCGCGGCTTTTGCCATCTGCGGCATCCTGTTTGTCCCGTTTACGGCGGAGAACCTGATTTATATCCTGCTGGTTGTCGGCGGTATGCTCAGCGGCTATCTCGACGATGCGTCGGAAAAGCCCTGGGGCGAATATAAAAAGGGCCTGATCGACCTGATTATCGCCCTCGCCGGTTCCTTTACTTATGTCAACTTCAACGGTTCCACCATCGCCATCCCCTTTACCAGCCTCAGCGTCGAGCTGCCCCGGTGGCTGTATATCCTGCTGGGCGTCGTGCTGATTTGGGCGTCGATCAACGTCACCAACTGCACCGACGGCGTCGACGGACTCAGCGGCACCCTTTCGATGATCACGATGGGTTCCTTTGTCCTCCTCTGCACGAAAACCGACCCGTCCTTTGCCTTCCTCAGCGGCATTATGATCGCGGTTATCCTCGCTTACCAGTGGTTCAACGCTTCTCCCAGCATCCTGATGATGGGCGACGCGGGCTCGCGTGCGATGGGTCTCTTTATCGCCTTCGCAGCCATGAAGAGCGGGAATCCGCTGCTGTATCTGGTACTGGCGCTGGTCATGATTCTCGACGGCGGCTTGGGACTGGTCAAAATTTCCCTCAAGCGTTTCCTCAAAATCTCTATCCTGAAAAACACCCGCACGCCGCTCCATGACCATGCCCGCAAGAATAAAGGCTGGTCTGACCCGCAGACGGTCTACCGCTTTGCGATTATTCAGGCGGTGCTCTGCTTCGCGGCTCTGGCCCTGACCCTGTAACAATAAGCAGAAATCCCGTTTCCGGTTTTGGAGACGGGATTTTTTGTGGGCATAGTTTGCGCAGCGGGGAGAAAAACGCGGAGATTGACCTTATACGCCCATAAAACGCTTTACATTTCGACTGTAGCGGCGACCTGCGGTCGCCATCAGATTTTAATACATTATATTATCGGCATAAGGGTGTATATATATCTGTATATATGTTTCAGACTGTCGATAAAGTCGGAAGTAAGCCCTCTCAGTCAGCCTAACGGCAGTT
>CAMAJC010000308.1 GCA_945835425.1 uncultured Clostridia bacterium | reverse complement strand
ACAACCGCCCGGCTGCCCATCTCTTCATAAATCTCCATAAACCGCGCCAGCTCCACCGTCTGCACGCCGTAGATCGGGTCGGTCAGGGTGCAGGTTCCTGCATCGACATCCATGCCGCTCAGAACGACGCAGTGCAGGCCGCTGTAGGGGTGTTCGACTGTGCCGTCGGGCAGCGTCCAGAGGTAGCTGGAGCGGCGAACGTCAGCAAGGTTCTGGGTCACCCAGACGATGACCGGCCTGCCGGACTGCAGATTGGACAAAAGCGCCTGCCGGTCTGCGCCGGTGACGCTGCGGGCTGTGAGCGCACTGTTTTGGTCAGCCAGATACCGGCCCGCCGCTTCGACGATCGGCCCTTCATAGCAATACCAGCCCTGAGCCGTCGACGGGTCGCCGATATAGGCTTCCTGCGGGTCGGTAATATAGCAGACATGATCGATATACACCATCGGCTCGCAGCGGAGATAATCCTTTGCAAGAGCAGTATGGGTCACGTCAAAGCCGTTATACCGCAGCACCTGCGCCAGACTCGTGACTTCGCAGCCGTTGGGCAGCGCCGGGTTTTGGTAGATCACCGGCACTTCTATCTCCGCTTTTTCCATCATGATTCCATCCGCTCCAAACTGCAGCCGCGCACCGTTCACGTTCATTTCTCCCGTAACCATCGCGCCGCTTTCATCAAAATACCGCACGCCGTCCTCCGTTTCCGCAAGGCCGGTCTGCAACGCGCCGTCTGCGTCAAAATAATAAGTATCGTCGTCAATTTCCGCCATCCCTGTTATCAAAACGCCTTCCGCGTCCCGGTAGGTCCGGCTGCCCGATTCCTCGCACCAGCCGGTCTGCAAAGCGCCGTCCTCCGCAAAAAGATAGGACACCCCGCCGATCACCGCTTTTCCCGCGGCGATGCTGCCGTCCTGATAACAATAACAGGTCTCCCCGTTTTCATTTTCCTGCCAGCCGGTCAGCAGGGCTCCGTCCGCACCGGCCAGATACTGCTTTCCGTCATAGGTAAAGGCACCGACAGCCATCCTGCCGCTGGTGTGAAAATACCGGCGGCCCTGCGGCGTATCACAAAAGCCGGTGAGCATCAGGCCGTTTTGATCAAAATAATAGGAGTCGTCCTGAATCTGCCGCAGACCGAAAACCTGCTCCCCGGTTTCGTCCAGATAGTTCCAGCCGTCATCGGTCAGCCGCCAGCCGGAAAGGTCGGGAGCCGCGTCCGCCTGCTCTCCGGAAAAGAGGTCTTCCGCGGCCATGACCGGGAGGGCCGCGCCGCTGCCGGCAAAATCCATCCCGGAGGTCACAGCGAATAACCCGGCGCCTGCCGCCAGAGCCGCTGCGCAGCTGAGCGCCCGCAGCAAAAGCTGGGACTTGTGTCTCCGCCGCGTCCGGTGTATCGTCCGGCTGTGCATCCGCCTTCCCCCTTTTCCTCAGCATTGGCCCCAAACGGCCATAATCTGTGTTTATTTTACCATAAATTCGCTTTTCAGGCAATATCTTTCCTGAGCAGCAAACCCTGCGCCGGAAACAAAAAAGAAGTGCACCGGTTTTCCAGTGCACTCTGATTCACATATTTGGCGTTTTGATCTTTTTACTCAGCAAACGCGGATTCGACAAGCTTCACCAGGCTGTCGACAGCTGCCTGCTCGTCAACACCGTCCGCAATGATACGGATGCTGGTGCCGCCAACGATACCCATGGAAAGAACACCCAGCAGAGATTTTGCGTTGACTCTGCGTTCTTCTTTCTCGACCCAAACGGAAGACTTGAATTCGTTCGCTTTCTGAATAAAGAAAGTAGCGGGACGGGCGTGCAGACCAACCTGATTTTTGACGGTAACATCTTTCAAATACATACCAAACTCTCCTATTACCAAGATAAATGTCTCATGAATACGCTCTCCCACCTGCATGATGTCCAGCCCACGTCAAGTGGAATTGATATTATTATACCATGGTTTGTAAAAAGGTCAACTGCTTTTTCGTCAGAAACAGCCGGATTTGCCCAAATTTTGTTAGACAGTTGGAAATACGGCAAATAGTTTTCCACATGTTTGTGCAGGTTGCATATTTTATTTGCCCCGGTTTTCCACATAAAACCTTCTACTTGCCGCCTTTTGGATGCTGCTGTCTATATTTTTTCATCATATCCGGGCGCTTTTTAGCAGTTCTGTACAAAGACTGTTCCATTCTCCAGCCATCTATTTTGGCATGATGCCCGCTGCGGAGCACTTCCGGCACGGCCATCCCGTCCCAGACCTCCGGACGGGTGTACTGCGGATATTCCAGCAGCCCGTTCATATGGCTCTCGTCCTCATAGCAGACGTCCGCAGCCAGCACCCCGTCGCACAGCCGCACGACCGAATCGACCACCACCAGCGCCGCCAGCTCACCGCCGGTCAGCACATAGTCTCCGATGGAAATCTCCTCGTCGACAATCCTTTCCAGAATCCGCTCGTCGACCCCCTCATAGTGGCCGCAGAGCAGCAGCAGATGGGGATATTCCCGCAGCTCGAGCGACTTCTGCTCGGTCAGAACGCTTCCCTGGGGCGAAAGGTAGATAACGTGCGGCACCGACTGGCTCTGACGGATGATGTCCAGATAACAGCGGTAGATCGGCTCCGGCTGCATGACCATGCCTTTGCCGCC
>CAMAJC010000307.1 GCA_945835425.1 uncultured Clostridia bacterium | reverse complement strand
AATGATGAAGATGTAAATTTCAGCTTTGAACATGACTGTGATGAAACGGAAAATCATACGCACACTTACACAATCAAAGAGGTAAATAACGGTCTTGACGGGATTGTTTATGATTCGACAGAATTTACCGTGACAGTAAATCTCATCCTGTCAGGTAATAGTTGGACGGCGGAATTGGCCTCTGATCCTTATACACCGGTATTTAATAACTGGACTGAACCGGACGAACCGTATATTCCGCCCTACACTCCTCCCACCCATGTAGAATCCTCTGAACCGGAAGAACCCTCTTCGGAGCCTTCCTCCGAGCCTGAACCCGAGGAACCCTCCGAACCGGTCATTGAGCCTTCTGAACCGTCGGAGCCTTCCGAACCTTCTGTCGAACCTGAACCCGAAGAAGTGAAGCCCATTGACAAGACCCCGCAGACCAGCGACGAAAGCAATCTGACTTTCTGGCTGGTAATTCTGGGAGCGTCTGCTCTTGGCCTGATTGCGGCGCTGATCTTTGAGAAGAGAAGCCGCTACCAGCCGAAGCATTACCGTTAAGGCATAATATCGCCAGACCTCTGCGCGGATCATACCGACAGACCTCCGCGGATCAGCCTCCGCACCAAAATAGAAAAGCTGCGTTCCATATTCGGGACGCAGCTTTTTTTGTTGCTGCATATTTTTCCCTTCCCGGGCCAGACTAAATCCATAGTTCATCGAAAGGAATGGTAACATGGATAAACATATGCCGCCGCGGCAGGAATACCAGCAGATGGTCAAAGAAGCGTCGAAAAATTCGCCGTCCTATAAAAATATCCCCATGGCGTTTTTGATCGGCGGGCTGATCTGCGCGCTGGGAGAGGGGCTGCTGCACCTGTATACAAACCTCGGCCTGACGACCGACTGGGCAGGGTCGCTGGTCTCGATCACCCTGATCGCCCTGAGCGCCCTGCTGACCGGTCTCGGGATTTATGACAAGATCGCGAAGGTCGGGGGAGCGGGAACCCTTGTCCCGATCACCGGCTTTGCCAACGCGATGGTTTCCCCGGCGCTCGAGTTCAAGACCGAAGGGCTGGTCATGGGGACAGGCGCAAAGCTTTTTGTCATTGCCGGTCCGGTCATCGTTTACGGCATCACCGCCTCCTGGGTCTACGGCATCATCGCCTGGTTTTTGGGGCAGGGAGGCATGTGACATGGCGAAACTCCTCGGACGCTCCACCTACCGGATGGAAAACCATCCCACCATTTTGTCCAGTTCCGCAGTCGGCGGCGGCATGGAGCGTGACGGCCCGCTGGGCAGCTGCTTTGACTACACTGACCATAGCGGGATGTTCGGCGAGGACAGCTGGGAAAAGGCGGAGAATAAGATGCAGCAGCTTGCCCTGAAGCAGGCTCTGCACAAAGCCTCTTTGCAGCAGGAGGATTTAAACATCCTCTTTGCGGGCGACCTCTTAAACCAGTGCACCGGCTCCAGCTACGCCCTGCGCCAGTTTATGGTGCCGTTTTTAGGTTTATATGGCGCATGTTCAACGATGAGCGAGAGCCTGCTTATGGCGTCGGTTTTCGTCGACAGCGGCCTTGCCGACCGCGCCGGCGCAATCACTTCTTCCCATTTCTGTTCAGCTGAGCGCCAGTACCGCTTTCCGCTGGAATACGGCAGCCAGCGTCCGCAGACTGCCCAGTGGACTGCCACAGCAGCCGGAGCCGTTCTCGTCGGCCGCGGCGAACTGCATGAGAGCGGACGGCGCATCGAGGTGGTGCACGCCTGCGCCGGTGTAATCGAAGACCCCGGCATAACCGACGCCAACAACATGGGCGCGGCCATGGCTCCGGCAGCGGCCTGCCTTTTAAAGCGCTATTTTATTGAATCCGGCACCCAGCCGAAAAACTACGACCGCATCTTCACCGGCGACCTCGGCCAGGTCGGGAGCGACCTGCTCTATCAGCTGCTGGAACGCAGCCATATCAAAATCGACGACCGCCATGATGACTGCGGCCTGCTCCTTTACGACCGACAGCAGCAGGATGTTCATGCGGGCGGCTCCGGCTGCGGCTGTTCAGCAGCGGTGCTGGCGGGTCACATCCTGCCCTCGATGATGATGGGCAAATACCGGAACGTAATTTTAGCAGCCACCGGCGCGCTTTTGTCGCCCACGATGGTCCAGCAGGGCGACACCATCCCGGGTATTTCCCATCTGGTGCATCTGCGGCTGGTGGACGGAAAGGAGGGAGCGCATTGATCTGGGATTTATGCAAAGCGTTTCTGGTCGGCGGCGCCCTCTGCGCCATCGGGCAGGTGCTGATCGATTACACCAAGCTGACGCCCGCGCGGATTTTGGTATCATATGTAGTGGCAGGCGTTATCCTCGGCGGCATCGGCATCTATCAGCCGCTGATCGACTGGGCAGGCGCCGGAGCGACCGTCCCGCTGACTGGTTTCGGCGCGATGCTCAGCAGAGGCGTCCGCAACGCCCTCGATGAAAGCGGGCTGATCGGCATCTTTTCCGGCGGCCTGACCGCGTCCTCGGCAGGCATCACGGCGGCAATCGTCTGCGGGCTTATTGTCGCGCTGATCTTCAGACCCAAGAGCAAATAAAAAAGAGACCTGCTCCCAGGTCTCTCAGCTTGTCGAAAAACTATATATTGCAAATCAAGGTTTTGTTTTTAGAACGTA
>CAMAJC010000306.1 GCA_945835425.1 uncultured Clostridia bacterium | reverse complement strand
AGGATTCTTTTGACAGGTTTCGTCCGGTTCCCATGGTATCTTTTCATAAATAAACCCGCCGATTTTGTGATTTGTTCCAAATGTGGAGAAAAATGCTTGCTTTATTCCGGTCAATCTGCTATTATAAACTTGCAACTTCCTTCATTACCTTTCACTTTCCCTGTTTTTGGACCGTCGATTCTCTCGGCGGTTATTTTTTTTGCCTGCATGAGCATTTGCGTGAATATAAGCATATTTTCTGTATAAATTAGGCTTATATTCCGCTCAGGCCGTAATATCCAATCATCTTTTCGACCCGCTCCAGCACCTCTCCCGACGGCACCCACAAGTCCGGCTCCCAGCCGCAGCCGTCCGGATTGCGGTTTTGTTCAATCTGCTGCAGCTTACTGCCCCAGCATACTTCCAGCCCGGAATGGGGCAGGTAAGCGCAGACCGTGTTGCCGGTCAGCAAGGCTCCTCTGGTAGCGCTTCCGACCGTTACAGTGCCGGTGAGGGTGCGCAGCTGCGCCAGCGCCGATTCTCCCGACGAGGCGGTGAAATCGTCCTGCACCGCAAAGAGAAGGCTCCTTATCTCCCGCATCTCCCCTGCGGACGCGTCGGTGTACCAGGCCGGGGTCAGAATCAGGTTTAAGAGGTTCTTGTTCAGCTCCGTGACCTTCGCGGCGTAGGAGACCTTGACCTGCGCTTTGTTGCCCGCGAACCCGGCAAACCAGTCCCGGAAATACCCGTCGCTGCCGCCGCGGTTGCTCCGCAAATCCCATACCAGCACCGGTTCGCTCCGGTAGTCGCCGCCCAGCCGGGAAAGTGCGTCCAGCCGCGCCGACGCCTCCTCGTCATAAACCGCAAAGGTCCGGGAGGTGAGGAGCGCCGTCCCGTCTTCCCACTCCGCCGCCGAAACCGCCAGCTTTTCCCCGATGTCCTCCGCCATGGCCGCCCATGTGACCGCCGTCTCCTGCCCGTTTACCGTCACGCTCTGCGGCAGGGAGGCCGCTTCCGCTTCGGTGCAGGAGGCTGCAAGGACAAAACAAAGCTTTCCGTCTGCATCGATGCTCCGCTTGACCAGCGCAGGGTGGGTCCCCTCCGCGCTTTCCAGAAACAGTCCCGGGACATAATACGAGCGGCGCTGCTCCGCGACCGCCGGGATGCCGCCGACGCTCAGCTGGTTATCGATGACAAAGGCCCGCAGCTCGCTTATAATTCCTTCCGCCAGCTCTTCGGCTGTGCCGCCGTCCGCATAACGGCGCAGCAGCCGCTCTTCCGCAGCAGAAAAGGCCGTCTCTCCGCCGAAATAATCATAGGCAGCATACCCCTGCCGCAGCATCCGGAAAAGGGTCTCAATATCCTCTGCCGCTTCCTCTGCCGTCAGCTGCGATAAGCTTTCCGCCGGTGGTTCCGCCAGGGCAGCGATTTCTTCGTCGGTAAAGCGGTCGGTCGGGCTTTCAGCCCAGCTGTCCGGAAAGTCCAGCTGCTCACCGTTATAGATGCTGCGGCGGTTTTCACGCACGCTCGCCAGAAACCCTGCAAACTCCTCCTGCCGCAGGCGCATCGTCTCCGCGTCCACAGCGGGCTGCGAGACAGCTTTATCGCTGCCCGCAACCTCGTCCGTCAGATACGCCCGAAGCCCTCCTCCGCAGCCGGTCAGTGCCGCCGCCATCACCGCCGCCAGAATCACCGCCACAAATTTCTTTTTCATATACATTCCACCCATCCCGGAAATATGCTTATCTAATACTATAAACAAAAAACATGAACTTTGCAACACCGCATAAAGCAAAAGCCGTCCGGAGGGTCTCCCCTGCCTGACGGCTTTATACAGCAGATTATTCCCCGTCCGCAGGCTTCTGACCGTTTGCGGACGCGGACGGTTCACCCCGCCTAAACTCCCTGGGAGAGCAGCCGTGGGCTTTTTTAAAGACCCGGTTGAAGGTCTTGACGTTTTGAAAACCCGACTGGAAGACGATCTCGGTGACCGGCAGGCCGGTGGTCAGCAGCAGCCGCTCGGCCTTCTGCAGCCGCAGGGTGGTCAGATACTGGTGGAAGTGGATGCCCGTATGGCTGCGGAAAAACCGGGAGAAATAGTTCATGTTAAACCCCATGGCGTCGGCACATTCCTTGAGCGAAATATCCCGCGTGTAGTTCTCCGCCAGGAAGGACAGGGTCTTTTTGAGCGTCACATCCTGCACGGCTCCCCGGGAAGTATTCTCCTTCCCGTCCGGCAGGCGGCGCATCATCATGACCATCAGCTGGTAGATTTCCGCCCGGACAGCGGCCTGCCAGCCTTTTCTGCGGTCGACGTCCTCCTGCATCATCTGCAGAATCAGTTTCCGCACCTCTTCGGTTTCCGCTTCACCCCACTGGGCAGAGCAGCGGCTCACCCGCGTAAAGCACTCGTTCAACCCCGACAGCTCGCTCCCGTCGGACAGCTTCCCGGCTGCGAGACGGGGCGAAAACCGCACCGATACCCGCTTGGACGCGGGGTCGTCCGAGGTGAGGCAATGGACCTCGCCGCTGCCGATAATGAGGATCTCTCCCGGCTGCAGACGGTAGCTCCGCCCGGGAATCACCGCGTCCAGAGTCCCTTCCTGCACCAGCACCAGCTCGATCTCATCGTGCCAGTGGTACAGCTGCCCGCTGCCCGATTCGACAGCGGCCTGAAACGGGAA
>CAMAJC010000305.1 GCA_945835425.1 uncultured Clostridia bacterium | reverse complement strand
GCTGGAACGGGTCTATAATTTTAAGTACCCTTACGAATATCTCGATCGTTTTTCGGATATTCTGGATAGGAAGAAAACTTTGGAACAGTTTTTGGAGATGATTTAAAGGAAAACATCCGCTCAACGGCTCGATTCAGGAGGAAAGGGAAATGATGGATACCTACAAGAAGCATATCGACGTGAAAAAGGTCAACCGCATGGCGGAGCAGGATCCGCAGGGATTGATTCAGCTTTCGGAAAAGCGCTACCGCGACCAGATGGCGGAGATCGCCGACCGGTTTGCCGCGGACTTCCCGCAGCAGAGAGTGATCCTCCTTTCGGGTCCTTCCAGCGCCGGCAAGACCACCACCTCCCATAATCTGGACACCGAGCTGGAAAAGCGGGGCATCAGCACCTTTCCGCTCTCCCTGGACGACTTTTTCTTCGACCGGGACCAGGCGCCGCTCCTGCCGGACGGCACGCCCGATCTGGAGACGCCGCTCCTGATCGACACCGAGACGCTGGAAACGAGCCTGCGGGAGCTGTTCAAAAACGGCAGCTACGATTTCCCGATCTTTGACTTCAAGACCGGCAAGCGCAGCGACAAAACCTTCCATTATGAATACGATGACCATACCGCCATCATCATCGAGGGGCTCCACGCCTTAAACCCGCTGCTCTGCGAGCGGCCCTTTTTCCAGAACACCCTGAAACTGTATATTTCGATCAAATCGGAGTATTACCTGAACGGGAAGCGGATTTTAAACACCCGTGACCTGCGCTGCATCCGCCGGATCATCCGCGACAACAGCTTCCGCGGCTGTCCGCCTCTGTCGACCATAGCCATGTGGGACAACGTTGTGCGGGGTGAGGATCAGTATATCCGGCCTTTCCGGGTAAACGCCGATTACTGGATCGATTCGCTGCATCTTTATGAACCGCTCCTGTATAAGCCGCTGGCGGAGAAGCTGCTGACGCCCTGTATAAGCGGTACGGAAAACGGGAAGCGTGCCGCAGCGCTCTTAAAAATGCTGGAGCCTTTTGCGGAGCTGCCGCCGGTGGAAATCCCGGAGGATTCGCTGATGCGGGAATTTTTGGAGGAGTTTTGATATTTTATAAGGATTTTCTTAATTTTTGGATTATCCCTTGCAAGCGCCGTTTTATTTCGCTATAATGAAGGTAAGGTAAAACCCGCAAGGGGAGAAATATACCCGGAAAGGAACGATAAATATGGGATTTCTTGATGAACTGATTTCGTCCGCAAAGGTAGTGGTCGACAAGGCCGGCAAACAGACCGATAAAGTCGTCGAAGTTTCCAAGCTCAAATACCAGAGCATCCAGCTCCAGAACGAGCTGAGCCACCTGTATGAACAGCTGGGCGTGGCCGTTTATTCCAAGATGGTCGAGGAATACGACAACGGCGACCTGATCGCATCTCTGGCCGATGAGATCACCGAAGTCCGCGCTGCTCTCAAGGTCGTCGAGGAAAAGATCAGCGAGCAGAAAAACGAGCAGTATTGCCCGAACTGCGGCGCAAAATCCCCTCGTGACGCCATGTTCTGCGCATCCTGCGGCACAAAGCTGAAAGAGGATGAGCCCGCAGAAGAGGCTCCTGCTGAGGAAGCGCCTGCTGAAGAAGCACCCTGCTGCGAAGAAGCGGCTGAGGGCTGCTGCTGTGCAGAAGAGCCCTGCTGTGAAGAAGCTGCTGAAGGCACCTGCTGCGCGGAAGCTGAAGAGGAAGAAAAACCGGAGACGGAACCTTCCGCTGAATAATCTGTTTGGGTAAAATTGCCCTTCTCTGCCGGGAACTCCCACGGAGAAGGGCAATTTTAAAGCGCTCGGCGTTATGGGACGCCGGTTTATGCACATAAGATTATACAGGTTATTTGTCATCTAAACAGGTTAATAAACCTGCTTATCTGAGAACGAACCTGCCAAATTATCCGGATGGGACGCCATCCATAGGGAGTGAAGGGTTTTTGAAAACCAAAAGTAGCCCGCAGACCGGCCAGAATTTACTGCGCGGGGCATCGGTTCTGGGCGCGTCGATGATCATTGTCAAGCTGTTCGGCGCCCTGTTCAAGATTCCTCTGGGCAACATCCTGGACGGCGACGGGATGGGGTATTTTTCTACATCCTACTCGATCTTTACGATGATCTATTCCTTCTCGACCGCGGGCCTGCCTGCCGCCATCGCCAAGATGGTCGCCGAACAGTCGGTCCATGGCCGGGCGCGGGATATCAAAAAGCTGCACGAGCTTTCGGTAAAGCTGTTTCTGATCCTCGGCATCGCCGGGACAGCGGTCATCTTCCTGCTCAGCAAGGTCTACGTCAACCTCGTCGGCACGCCGAACGCATGGTACTGTGTGCTGGCGATCGCGCCGTCGGTCTTTTTCGGCTGCATGACCAGCGCCTATCGCGGCTATTACGAAGGCCTGCGGAATATGACCCCGACCGCCGTTTCCCAGGTTGTCGAGGTTGTGTTCAAGCTGGTGTTCGGCCTGTCGCTGTCCTTTGCGGCGGTGAAGATCGGTCAGGCGCAGTTTGCTTCCGGCGGCAAGGTCTTCGGCACCATCTGCAAGACCGCAGCTCAGGCCAACGCAGCCATTCAGCCGGTCGCTGCGGCCGCGGCAATCCTCGGCGTCACCATCTCGACGATGATCGGGACTTTTTATCTGCTGTTTAAATACCGCCGGATCGGCG
>CAMAJC010000304.1 GCA_945835425.1 uncultured Clostridia bacterium | reverse complement strand
GTGCTCTCACCGGCGATCTTTTCAACCAGCGTTTCGACAACGATATCTTCCGATGTATACGCATTGATGTAGGTGGGGATGCGGGGAGCGTCGATCAGATGGTAGGGGTTGTCGATCGAAACCATCATGGTCGGTACATCGTGGATCATGTTCGGAACGGTGCCGCGCTTGCCGGGCCAGGTGATGCGGGCCGCAGAGTCGGAGCCGTTGGTCTCGATGTTGCAGAAATAGAGGATGACGTCGTATTTCTTCTTGAACTCCTCGATCTTCATCTTGGCGATATCCGCTTCCTGATCTTCGGGGTCGTAAACAGTGACGTTGAAGCCTTTTTCCTGCAGCTTTTCAATAAACAGCTTGCCGTAGCCGCCGCGGGTGTTGTGGTAGCCGGGCTGGTCGCCGATGACAACGACATAGATATTCTTCTGTTTGTTCACATCCAGCGGCATCAGGTTCTGGGTATCCTTGACCAGGGTGATGCCCTTGTCGGCGATCTCCTTAGCCAGCGCACGGCCTTCGCCCTTCTCGAAGATTTCCAGCGCTTCGACCGGCGGAACCAGCGTGCCGTTTGCTTTCTTGGTATGCAGGTGCATCTTGGCTTTCAGGCCGAGGACGCGCCGCATAGCCTCATCCAGCCGTTCGAGGGTGAGAATGCCGTCTTCGATACCCTGTTTCATGTAGTTAAAGTCCTCTTCCATATCGCGGGAGAAGAGGAAGATATCCGCGCCGTTGGCAATAGAGAGCGGTACAGCAATCCGTCTGGGCAGGACTTCGTTGAAGCCACCCATGCTGGTTGCGTCGGTGATGATCAGGCCGTTGAAGCCCATCTTTTCGCGGAGCAGCTTGTTGTGCAGGTCGCCGTTCAGAGAACCGGGAAGGATATCCTCGTCCGCCACGTCGGGGTTATAGAACTTGGAGTAAGAGGGCAGCAGGATATGAGCGCTCATCAACGTTTCGATGCCGTCGTCGATCATGCCCTGATAGACCTTGCCGTAGGTAGCGTCCCACTCTTCCATGCTGAGGGAGTTGACCGAAGCGAGGAAGTGCTGGTCGCGGCCGTCGACGCCGTCGCCGGGCCAGTGCTTGACGCAGGGAATCAGGCCGCCGTCGCGCATACCCTGTGCAATGCGGCGGGCGAATTTGAGGACATGGTCAGGGTCAGAGCCGAAGGAGCGGACGTTGGTGATGGGGTTATAGGGGTTGAAGTCGATGTCGACAACCGGGCCGAAGTTCCAGTTTGCGCCGACAGCCGCGCATTCCTTCGCGCAGATGAGGCCGGTCTTGTACGCCAGCTCCGGGTCGCCGGTCGCGCCGATCTGCATCTGATGGCCGCAGGCGGTGCCGTCTACGATCATGTTGCTGGCGCCGCGGTCGAGGTCGCCTGCGATAAACAGGGGAATGTCATAGTAATCCTGGAAGCCCTTGATCTTCTCGCGGATTTCCTTGGAGACGTTGCCGCGCAGCAGGAAGCCGTTGGGTTTCAGGCCGATCTTCTCCAGCTTGGTGATGGTGTCGGCAGCGGTATCGGTGGTCGGACTGTTGAACAAAAACAGCTGGCCGATCTTGTCATCCAGGCTCATGCCTTTCAGGGTGTTTTCGACCCAGGCGATCTGTTCATCATCGAGATAATAGGGTTTTGCACGTAAATCCACAAAAATACATCCTTTCTATTGCTTTTGATAGTTATATTATACATTTTATGGATGCGGATGTCAATGACTGCGGGACAAGAGCACCGAAAAGTGAAAAAAGATGTCCGGATTCTGCAAAAAAGCGGCTGGAAAAACTCCAGCCGCTGCAGCTTTTATTTCTTTTTGCCCAGTTTATTGAGCAGAGCGATGGCGCCCGCAATGACCGCCATGACCGCGAATACGCCCAGCATCCCCTGTCCGAGGATAGACAGGCTTTCGATAAACAGAGATACGTTCATACTGATCTCCTTTCCTTAGCGCGCGATGAGGTTCAAAATCATACCGCCCGCAATGACGCTGGCGATCTGACCGCCGACATTGACGCCGGCCGCCTGCATCAGCAGGTAGTTTTCCTTGTCCTCCTTGAGGGCCATCTTACTGATAACACGGCTGCTCATCGGGAAGGCGGAGATGCCGCAGGCGCCGATCATCGGGTTGATCTTCTTGCCCGCAGGGAGGAAGATGTTCAGAATCTTGGCAAAGACAACGCCGCCGAAGGTGTCGAACACGAAGGCGAGCAGGCCCAGCGCCAGAATCAGCAGGGTCTGGGGGTTGAGGAACTGCTCCGCCTGCATCTGGCTGGCGATGGTGAGGCCGAGGAAGATGGTGATGAGGTTTGCGAGCACGTTCTGCGCTGTCTGGGAGAGGGAATCCAGCACGCCGCACTCCCGCAGGAGGTTGCCGAACATCAAAAATCCGACCAGCGCAACCGACCGCGGCACAACCAGACCCGCAATCAGCGTGACCAGAACCGGGAAGAGGATCTTGGTCTGCTTGGAGACGGTGGAGGCGGAGTATTTCATGTGGATGGTGCGTTCTTTTTTGGTAGTGATCGCCTTGATGACCGGCGGCTGGATGATCGGGACGAGGGCCATATAGCTGTATGCCGCGACCATGATAGCGCCGGTGTACTGGCTGCCGAAATACTGGCTGACGAAGATGGCGGTAGGTCCGTCGGCCGCGCCGATGACGCCGATGGAGGCCGCGTCCTGGATGCTGAA
>CAMAJC010000303.1 GCA_945835425.1 uncultured Clostridia bacterium | reverse complement strand
CCCGAACCGCTCCGGGTGGTTCTCATTCTGCTCCGGGCTGTAGGGCACATGGATAAAACCGCTCTTCATCCACGGACAGGCCGTGTGGCAGGCGTGGAGCAGCCGGTACATCACATGGTTGCAGACAAAAGTTCCCGCCGTATTGGAGACGGCACCGGGCAGACCGGCCGCCTTAACAGCTTCCGCCATGGCCGTGACCGGCAGCAGGGAGAAATACCCATCCGGACCGCCGGGGATAACCGGCTGCTCTGCCGGCTGAAAGCCTGCGTTGTCGGGGATCGAGGCGCTTTCGACATTTATTGCAATCCGCTCAGGGGTAATGGCCGTGCGTCCGGCGGCCTGCCCGACCGAGATGACCGCGTCCGGATGGAGACGGCGGACCTCCTCCAGCACCTTTTCCGGCGCCCTTCCGAAAACCGTCGGGATCATGAGCGGAATAATCTCCGCGCCTGCGATCTCCTTTGGCAGCCGCCGCACCGCTTCCCAGGCGGGATTGACCGTTTCACCGCCAAAAGGGTCAAAACCGGTGACCAGTATCTTCATCAAAATCGTTCCTTTCCGTTTGCCCGTCAAGGGCAGTTTTCCTTGCTATCATGATACCAAAAATCCGGCGCGGACGCAAGGCAAACCCGAATTTTCCCGGCAAAAAACCTGAAAAGACAGCTAACTTGCAAAATTCCTGCATTGGTTCAGATTTTGCATAGGGAGGCGCGAAAACGATAATTCTATCAAAATTAGAACTGTTCGGAAAATGATAACTACCTGCACAAAATTGCTACTTGCAAAACGCCTGTTTTCGTGATAGGATAATTTTGACAAAAGAAATTGTGCCCATTTATAAGTTTCATTCAAATTTAACAACAATTTGTGAGTGGAGTGAAAAGCGCAGGAAAAATCCGTTTTACCTGTTTTTTACGCAGATTTCTGCGAAGATGCGGCCGTTTCTGTTTTTTATTTTCAGACAATTTATAGGAGGTTTCTGGTATGAAATCCAAACAGACCCTTGCAGTGATCCTGATCTGCGCCATGGCAGCAGGTGTGCTCTCCTCCTGCGGACAGGGCAGCTCCAGCGCCAGTTCCACCCCTGCTGCGGAATCTTCCTCCTCTTCCAAGGTGACCGAGGAAAGCAGCGCGTCCTCTGAAGCGGAAAGTGCGGAAGCGGAACTCCCGCAGTCCGATATTGTAAACGGCGAAGTTAACCAGCAGACCTATCCGATCGCAGAAGGGCTCACGCTGGAATTCTGGTATCCTCAGGCCGGTTCGCTGGCGGAGCTGGCGGATTTCAATGACTCGGAATTCTTTAAATGGTATGAAGAACTGACCGGCATCCATATCAACTTTATCGTCCCCGCGTCCGGCACCGAAAGCGAATCCTTCCAGCTGATGTTTGCGTCCGACGAAATGCCCGATATGGTCTACTCCAACCCCAGCTCGACCGGACAGTCCTACCGCGGCGGCGAAGACAAGGCCATCAAGGACGGCTATTTTATCGATATGGCGCAGTACTTTGACTGGGCGCCCAACTACGTCTCCTGGCTGGTCAACAACGACGACTGGCGGCGCGCGGCTTACTCCGATTCCGGCATGATGTACGGCATGTGCGGCCTGTGCGTCAACGTGGAACTGGGCGTAACCTACGCGGACCAGGGCATGTCCATCCGCAAGGACTATCTGGACAAGGTCGGCCTGGAGGTTCCCACCACCTATTCCGAATGGGAAACCGTCCTGACCGCGTTTAAGGATGAGCTGGGCATCGCCGCGCCGCTGTACACCTCCAAGTACGGTATCGATATCTACGGCGACTTTATGGCCGGCTATGACACCGCTCCTTATTTCTATCAGAGAGACGGCCAGGTTCAGTTCGGACCGCTGGACGACCAGTACCGCGATTACCTGACGCTGCTCAACGATTGGTACAGCCGCGGCCTGCTCGACCCCGACTTTGCGACCCGCGCTTCCGGCGGTATCACCGCCGACAACGACATGATCCTCAACGACCAGGTCGGCGCCCTGACCGACTACGGCACCCGTCTGGACAACACCTATGTTTCCCGCGGCGCTTCCAACCCTGAGCTGTGCTACGTCGCTGCTCCGCAGCCCACCAAGGATAAAGACGATCCGACCTATGTCGAGCCCGCTTACCGCCTGAACAACTTTGAAAACATGCTGGCCGGTTTCTACGTCTCCTTCTCCGCCGAGTCCGACCATCTGGAAGAAGCGATCCGCTGGTGCGACGGCTTCTATGCAGTCGATGTCGCCCTGAACGCCAACTACGGCCCCGAGGAATTTGAGGGCACCGTATGGCATTACGACGATTCTACCTCCACCGGACGGCTGGCCGACTATGACTACCGCTACTCCAACCCCGACGGCATGTCCTCCGGCACCGTTCTGGTCAAATACGGCATGAAGAACCCGCCGATCCGCTACATGGGCATGCAGATCGAAAATGCCACCCCGATCAAGCAGGCGGGCTATAAGATCTGGGAAACCTATGAACCCGTCAACGCGATCCCCTACCGTATCACCAAGACCTCGGACGAGGGCACCGAATACTCCTCCCTCTACACCGATATCGAGACCTACGTCCAGGAATGCAACGTTAAGTTCATCATGGGCCAGATGAATCTGGATGATTACGACAGCTACCGCGACACCCTGCGCTCCATGGGCATCGAGCGCTGCATCGAGATCCAGCAGGCCGCTGT
>CAMAJC010000302.1 GCA_945835425.1 uncultured Clostridia bacterium | reverse complement strand
AAGCAGTTCCCTGTATCGGTGGCGACCGTAGGTCGCCGCTACAAGTACAAGAATGCAGCATATGTTATCTTGACTCTTTTTCCAATTTGTTGCTATCCTCCGTATCGCTTTAACCCTGATTTGCTATATTTTTATTATATCCGATATTTCATTTTGTTTCAATCCGCCAAATGCGAACAACCGGTAAACTCTTTCCTGTTTGATTGACAAGCCGGGCCAAAGGGGATATAATAAAAACAGGTTGTATGACAACCTCCGGGATGACAGATAAATCCGGACGATAAATAAAATAGATATATCCGAAAGGTGTGTAGTTTTATGCTGAAAGAACAGCTGAAAGCGTATATGGAGGCCCACCGGCAGCAGATGATCGACGATATTTCCGCGTTGGTTGCCATTAAGAGCGACCGCGGAGAGCCTGCGCCCGGTGCGCCCTATGGGGAAGGCCCTGCAGCCGCCCTTGATAAGGCCATGGAAATCTGTGCAGGAAAAGGCTTTGCCGTCAAGAACTGGGACGGCTACGTCGGGACTGCCGACATGAACGACAAAGAACCGGGTCTGGATATCCTCGCTCATCTGGACGTCGTGCCGGTATCGGACGGCTGGACGGTCACCGAGCCTTTTACCCCCAAGCTGGTCGGCAACAAGCTTTACGGCCGCGGAACCGCTGACGACAAAGGCCCTGCCATGGCAGCGCTCTACGCCATGATGGCGGTCAAAGAGCTGGGCATCCCGCTTAAAGCCAACTGCCGCCTGATTCTCGGCACCGATGAGGAGTGCGGCAGCAGCGATATCCGCCATTATTATGCTCAGGTTCCGGAGGCGCCCTGCACCTTCTCGCCCGACGCAAACTTCCCCTGCATCAACATCGAAAAAGGCTCGATCAAGGGCTGGTATCATGCTCAGTACCCCGAATCTGCCGAGCTGCCGCGCATCGTAAGCGCACAGGGCGGCACCAAAATCAACGTTGTCCCCAATAAGGCAAACGCCGTTGTCGAAGGGCTGACCGTCGCTGAGATTCAGGCGGTTGCCGATAAAGTGACTGCGGAAACCGGCGTACAGTTCACTCTCTCGGGCGAGGGTCAAGTCTCGATTCTGGCTGTCGGCCAGGACGCCCATGCCGCCATGCCGGAAAAAGGCAACAACGCCATCACCGGCCTGCTCACTCTGCTGACCGCGCTGCCGATGGCAGAGAGCGAGGGCTTTACAAAACTGTGCGCGTTCCAGAAGCTCTATCCCCACGGCGACTGGTCAGGTATTGCCGCAGGTATCGCCATGGAGGATGCAGAGTCCGGTGCGATGACCTCCTGCCTGGATATCTTCAGCCTGAGCCTGACCGGATTTGAAGGCCAGACCGACTGCCGCTGCCCGATCTGCGCGACCGATGAAAACGTCACCGAAGTGCTGAAAGCCGGAGCCGAAGCGGCCGGGCTGACCCTTGACCCCAGCTGCAAGCTCAATGCACCCCATTATGTCCCCGCGGATTCTCCCTTTGTCCAGACCCTGCTCTCCGCTTATGAGACTTATACCGGCGAGAAAGGCGAACCGATGGCTATCGGCGGCGGCACCTATACCCATCATCTGAAAAACGGCGTCGCTTTCGGCTGTGAATTCCCCTGGACCGAGGATGTCCATATGCACGGAAACGACGAGTTCACCAATATCGACGAGTTGATCCTGTCTGCCCAGATTTTCGCACAGGTCATTGTCGATGTCTGCGGCGCGTAAGTGTAGATAATGAATAGTAGGGCGGGCTGCCCTCAGCCCGCCGGGTTTATATCGCAAACCAATGATGAAAATGTTTCTGTCCGCGTATTTGCATTTTTATATTGCTATTTCTATCCGGATGATTTGAGGAATACCGCGGCGGGATGAGGGCATCCCGCCCTACCGTAATACGATGGGTAGCGGGTACCGTCATTCAATGGGCAGAGGGTGAAGACAATTGTTTTCTACCGGGCGTGAAGCTACCCATTCAATCGCGGCGCGACCTGCGCCGCACCGCAATTATTCATTATTCATTTTTCACTATTCATTCTTCATTCAATAACATTTCCCAAAGGGGGTTCTTTGTTGAAAAGGGATCAGAGCCTGGCGGAGCGGACCGCCGACGATATTCTTTCGATGCTGAACATCGAAAAGCGGTTTTCTGCCGGAGACCGGCTGCCCAGCGAGAACGAGCTGGCCAGCGAACTGAAGGTCAGCCGCACGACCCTGCGGGAAGCGGTGCGGCTGCTGGCGGCTCATCAGGTGCTTGTCACCGAGCGGGGACGAGGCACCTTTGTCCGGCAGGATTTCCACCCCAGCGACACCAAGCTGACGCTGGAAAGCATGAATCCGGAGCTGATGGACGTCCGGGACCTGTTTGAAATGCGGCTGATCTTTGAGCCGGAAGCGGCCTATTACGCGGCCCAACGGGCAACCGACGCAGAACTCGAGCGGATCCGCCATTATGCCGAGCTGGAGGAGGAACTGATCGCCAAGGGCGAGGACAGGACGGAGGTCGAGATGGCTTTCCACAACTCCATCGCCACTGCGACCCACAACAGCTTTATCGGCGAGCTTGTGCCGCTGATCTACCGGTCGATCGACCGTGCGCTGCGGCTGTCGGGCGATTTTCCCGATATCGTGGCCAACGTGGTCGAGGATAACCGGATGCTGATCGAGTTTCTGACGAGACGAAACGCCGAGGGCGCACGGAGCGCCATGCGGATTCA
>CAMAJC010000301.1 GCA_945835425.1 uncultured Clostridia bacterium | reverse complement strand
CCCAAGGAAAAAGAATCTTTTTGTCGAGCTTGTACACGAAATTTCCACAAATTCACATCTTTGGCGAAAAAGACGAAAAGTTTTCCCTCCCTTGACAATCCTTCTCCTTCTGGCCTATAATAGTCTTAGTCGCACTGATTATACCAGATATTGTGGCTTATACAGAAAGTATATACAACCTGTTTGATTACAGTGCCGCATCACTCCTGAGCGGCGCGGTCATCATCCGGGAATTCATAAGCATCCCCTCAGGCGAAAGGAATTGATAAACGTGATTACCAGAATCAGAAAACGGGACGGCCGGGAAGCATCCTTCAGCGTCGATAAGATAGCCGCAGGCATCTACCGCGCGGCCCAGTCCATCGGCGGCAGCGATTACTCTACGTCCTACTCCCTTGCGGAAATGGCGGCGAACCGGCTGGACGGAATGGTCATCCCCGGCCAGATTCCCGATGTGGAGCAGCTGCAGGATGTGGTCGAGAAGGTTCTGGTCGAGACAGGCCACGCCGGGACGGCCAAGAGCTACATTCTTTACCGCGCCGACCGCAGCCGTATCCGCGAGATGGATTCCAGCCTGATGAAGGTCTACGAGGGTCTGACTTTCCAGTCCTCCGCCGAAAGCGACCTGAAGCGGGAAAACGCCAACATCGACGCAGACTCCGCCATGGGCACCATGCTCAAGTACGGCAGCGAGGGCGCAAAAAAGTTTAACCAGCTGTTCGTCCTCAAGCCGGAGCACAGGGACGCCCACATCAACGGAGATATTCATATCCACGACCTGGATTTTCTGACCCTGACGACGACTTGCTGCCAGATTGACCTGAAAAAGCTTTTCACCGGCGGTTTCTCGACCGGGCACGGATTCCTGCGGGAGCCGCAGGACATCGCGTCCTATTCGGCGCTGGCCTGCATCGCCATCCAGGCGAACCAGAACGACCAGCACGGCGGCCAGAGCATCCCCTGTTTTGATTATTATCTCTCCGACGGCGTTCGCAAGACCTATAAAAAGCGGTACAACGAAAACCTCTGCCGGGTCATCGAGCTGGAAAGCGGCGAGGAGACGGCGGCTGCTGTAAAAGAGCTGCTGAAAGAGCTGCAGGCGGACGGGAACTGGCCGAAGATGGAGCAGGACGGCGGCTACCGGGCAGCGGAGAAGAGCGCCCTCCAGTCCATGAACCTGACTGAACAGGAAATCGAAAAGGCGCAAAGCTTCGCCACGAAGCACGCCTATCAGGAGACCGACCGGGCAACCTTCCAGGCGATGGAGGCCCTCGTCCACAACCTGAACACAATGAACTCCCGCGCCGGGAGCCAGGTCCCGTTTTCGTCCATCAACTACGGCACCGACACCTCTCCCGAAGGCCGGATGGTGAGCCGCAACGTCATGCTGGCGACCGAGGCCGGGCTGGGCGCAGGCGAAACCCCGATCTTCCCGATCCATATCTTCAAGGTCAAGGAGGGCGTCAACTTCAACCCCGGCGACCCCAACTACGACCTGTTCAAGCTGGCGATCCGCGTGTCGGCAAAACGGCTGTTCCCGAACTTCTCCTTTATTGACGCGCCGTATAATCTGCAGTATTATAAGCCTGGCCGCCCGGAGACCGAGTGCGCCTATATGGGCTGCCGCACGAGGGTGCTGGCGAACCATTATGACCCGGAAAACGAGGTCGTCACCGGACGCGGCAACCTCTCCTTCACTTCGGTCAACCTCCCGCGGCTCGCCATTAACGCCCACGGCGATATCGACCTGTTCTTCAAGACGCTGGATGAAAAGATCGACCTCATCATCGACCAGCTGCTCGACCGGCTGCGCATCCAGTCGGGGAAACGGGTGCGCAACTACCCGATGCTCATGGGACAGGGCGTCTGGCTCGGCTCGGACAAGCTCAAAATCGACGATAAGGTCGGCGAGGTGCTGAAACAGGGCACCCTGACCCTGGGATTTATCGGCCTGGCGGAATGTTTAAAGGCCCTCATCGGCGTCCATCACGGCGAGTCGGAAGAGGCGCAGCAGCTTGGGCTGAAGATCGTTGGGGCTATGCGGCAGCGGATGGATCAGGCGACCGAGGAGACCGGGCTGAACTTCTCGCTCATCGCGACCCCTGCCGAAGGGCTGTCCGGGACATTTGTCCGCAAGGATAAGGTGCGCTACGGGAGCATCCCCGGGGTTACCGACCGGGAATATTATACCAACTCGTTCCATATCCCGGTTTATTATGATATTTCGGCGTTTGAGAAGCTGCGGCTGGAAGCACCGTACCATGCGCTGACCAACGGCGGGCATATCTCGTATATCGAGCTGGACGGCGACCCGACCCAGAACCTCGAGGCCTTTGAACGGGTCGTGCGGTATATGAAGGAAGTCGGCATCGGGTACGGTTCCATCAACCATCCTGTCGACCGTGACCCGGTTTGCGGGTTTACCGGCATCATCGCCAATGAATGTCCGCATTGCCGCCGCAAGGAGACCGAGGGCGAGAAGGGGTTTGAGAGGATTCATAGACTGAGACCACGGAACGGTTGCTGTCGATAATGTTTATTTTTATGATGGAAACGGCGGGAGAGGAGGACTTTTCCGCCCTTGTCTTGTCCGCAGCACGCACGATTAACGCACACGCTGCCCGTCTTAATGACAAAGGTTTGGGGTCCAGCCCTTTTTCCAAAGGGCTGGTGGAGTCCAGAGGCAAAGTCTCTGGTCGCCCATCGCAATGGGCGAAATCCCC
>CAMAJC010000300.1 GCA_945835425.1 uncultured Clostridia bacterium | reverse complement strand
GCTTTTTCAATCTCTCATCTTTCAAGCGCATCGCGCAGGGTATCGAGGAAAGCTTCTTCGCCGAAAGTGTTCATCTTGAAAAACATCGCCTGGCTGCCGCCGGAAGTGACGGCGCAGAGGTGGGTCATATTCCCGCTGCCGACCATGGTGACGCTCATGCTGACCCGGTTGCTGCCGGACCAGGAATACCGCTCGAATACCCGGACGGCGCACCGGACGCCGCCGACCGAAAAGTCGCTGCTTTCCTCCAAGGATGCGGTCATGCTCCCACGCATCACCGCGTCTTCGACCTTGCCGATGACGCTGTACAGCGGCTCGTTAAACTCCTTTTCATACCGTGCCATGGGTCTCCTCCATCGAACGCAGGACAAACTCCTTCATCTTCTCAAAGGTCACGCCGCTGAGGTCGTGCTCCATCTTGCAGGCGTCCTCCGCCGCGATGTCCGCCGGAACGCCGATATGAATCAGCCATTCCCGAATCAGCTCATGGCGCTCATAAATCTTGCTGGCGATCTCCATGCCGCTCTCGGTCAGGGTGATATACCCGTCCTTGTCCACGAGGATATAGCCGTTTTCCCGCAGCAGCGAGACCGCCCGGCTGATGCTGGGCTTGGAATAATTCTTGAAAACCGCAATATCTATGGAACGTACCGCGCCTTTCTGGTTTTTCAGGATGAGGATCGCTTCCAGATAGTCCTCTGCCGACTGATGAATCTGCATATTAACACCTTCTTTTGGGGAAATAGGGAAAATAAATAATACTATTCCTATTGGCCGGACCGGCCACGATAAATTACATATATCATACCATAAATCCCAAAGAATAACAACAGATAATTTGTAAAGACTAACATGGAGACTGCTGCATGAGCAGGCAAAACCCCGTTCTGACAAATCGTTAACAAAAAAGACTTGCAGAATTTGACAAAATACCCTATACTATATAGGGTAATAGGCTTTCACGGAGGTTTTGAAAAATGACCGCCGCGTTTCCCTGTTCACAGGATGTAAAACCAAATCCGGAAAGGATTGAGAAAAGAATATGCTCGAAGTCAAAAATGTTTCCTTTGCAGTCGCCCAGAACGACGGTACGACCCAGATCATCAAAGACCTGTCCTTCACCGTTCCCGACGGCCGTCTCACCGTTATCACCGGTCCCAACGGCGGCGGTAAATCCACCCTCGCCAAGCTGATCATGGGCCTGGAAAAAGCGACCGGCGGCTCCATTCTCTGGAACGGCACCGATATCACCGGCCTTTCCATCACCGATCGCGCCAAACTCGGCATCGGCTACGCTTTCCAGCAGCCGCCGCGGTTTAAAGGCATGAAGGTTTCAAAGCTTTTGGAGCTTGCCCACGGCTCTCCTCTGTCGGAGGACGCCAGCTGCGGGTATCTGTCCAAGGTCGGGCTCTGCGCCAGAGAGTACATCTCCCGCGAGATCGACGGAACCCTGTCCGGCGGCGAACTGAAGCGGATCGAGATCGCGACCCTGCTGGCGAAAAAACCGGCCCTGGCGATCTTCGACGAACCGGAAGCGGGGATTGATTTGTGGAGCTTTGCAATGCTGGTCGACACCTTTGACAAGCTGCGCGCCAGCGGCGAACAGACCGTCGTTATCATCTCCCATCAGGAGCGGATTTTGCAGCTTGCCGACGACATCATGATTCTCCAGGACGGCGGCATCCGTGCCTACGGCCCGAAGGAAGAGATTTTCCCGCAGCTGAGCCAGATGAACATGACTTCCTACAGCTGCATGACCGCAGAAAGGGGGAACTGCTGATGAATCAGGCGATAATCGAGAGCATGCTTTCCACCATCGCCGGCATCACCGGCAAGGTCGAGGGCGCGTTTAACCTGCGTCAGGACGGCAAGGGCGTCCAGCGCTATTCCACCGAAAACGTCAAAATCATCCCGAAAGAGGACCGTCCCGGCATCGATATCCTCGTCCGTCCCGGCACCAAGGGCGAATCGGTTCACATCCCGGTCATCCTGACCGAAACCGGGCTGAACGACCTGGTCTACAACGATTTCATCATCGGCGAGGGCGCGGACGTGACCATCATCGCCGGCTGCGGCATCCATAACGACGGCCACGCCAAATCGGAGCACGACGGCATCCATACCTTTAAAATCGGCAAAAATGCCCATATCCGCTATGTCGAGAAGCATTACGGCGAAGGCGAAGGCACCGGCGAGCGGGTTTTAAATCCCACCACCATTGTCCGGATGGACGAAGGCTCCTCCTGTGAGATGGAGATGGTGCAGATCGCCGGCGTTTCCTCCACCATCCGCAAGACCGACGCAGAGCTGCAGAAAAACGCAAAGCTGCTCATCACCGAACGGCTCATGACCCATGACAACCAGTCCGCCGTTTCGGACGTTGTGATTCACTTAAACGGCGAGGGCGCTTCGGCTCAGGTCATTTCCCGCTCGGTCGCCAAAGACTCCTCCGAGCAGGTCTTCCACCCGATCGCCCAGGGCAATGCTCCCTGCCACGCCCATATCCAGTGCGACACCATCCTTATGGACAATGCCCATGTCCGCTCGATCCCTGAGATCGAAGCGAACCATTCGGACGCTGCCATCATCCATGAAGCCGCCATCGGCCGCATCAACAACGAGCAGATGCTCAAGCTGGAAACCCTCGGCCTTTCGGAGGCGGAGGCGGAAAAGATCATTATTGACGCGTTTCTTGAATAATCAAAAAAGCTGCATCCTGTCAG
>CAMAJC010000299.1 GCA_945835425.1 uncultured Clostridia bacterium | reverse complement strand
CCCAAACCTTTGTCACTAAGACGGGAAGATTCTGCATAGTTTACTTTTTCGACGGTTTGGGGCACGGGAAAACACCGTGTCTTTTTGTTTATCTTCATTTATTCAGCTCGGCATACTTCCTTGGGGAAAGGCCGGTGGCCTGGCGGAAGACGCGGGAAAAATAGTGCACGTCATAAAACCCGCACATCAGCCCGATATCCGAGACCGAAAGGTGCAGCTTCTCCTTCTGCCGCAGCAGCTCTCTTGCGTAGGTGACGCGCAGGCCGGTCAGGTACTCTCCGGGCGGCATCCCGACGGCAGTCTGGAAACGGCGGCGGATATAGTCGGGCGAATAGCCGCTCCCTGCCAGCAGCTCGGTGATTTTCAGTTCCGGGTCGGTGAAAGAAGCGACCAGCTCATTCTGAATCTGCTCGACAGCCGGATCGGCGCGTCCGTCCGACAGCCATCCGGCCAGCAGCTCCAGCGCGGCTTTGTACAAAAAAGTACAGGCGGCTCCCTGTTCGCGGTAATGGGTGCGCAGCAAAAGCCGCAAAAGGCTCTCAAAGCTTTTCTCGCCGTCATCGTGGAGCAGCACCGCCTGTTTTCCGGCGCCGGGGAGAAACTGGCCGGTGTGCAGATAGATATCGCAGAATCCGTCCGCCGCCGTCTTCTGGTGGGGCATTCCCGGCGGGATGCAGATGATGGTGCCGGGCGAAAAGGGATAGAGATCGCCGCCGATTTCCGCGGTGCCGCTGCCCTCGGTGTTCAAAACGATCTCCCAGGAATCGTGGACATGGGCAGGGCAGTGCCGGAGCGTCTTCGGCGACGCGCCGATCGTATAGGGGAGCATAGCATTCCCTCCTTTGCTCCAGCATACCACAACATGACGGTTTTGTCCACCTTTTTGTGCGCAAATTTGCTCACGGGGTTTTCGGGGCTGTGGTAAACTGAAATTAAACGGAGCAGTCCGGAAAAATTGCTGTACAGCTATAGAAAGGAACGGATTTATTTATGAAAAAGACAATGAAACAGATCGTTATGGCAGGCCCGCGCAAAAGCCGCTTTATCGAGGTCCCGATTCCCGAGCCCGGAACCGGGGAGATGCTGGTGCGGGTGACCCTGACCGGCATGTGCCACTCGGAGCTGTACCCCTGGATGACCGCACAGGATGGGGATGTGCTGGGGCATGAATCGGTCGGCGTGGTCGAAAAGGTCGGACCCGGCGTGAAAGGCTTCAAGCCCGGCGACCGTGTGACCGGTCTCGGCGGCGGCGGTTACAAGGAATACATTATTATGGAAGAGAAAAAGGCGGTCCATGTGCCCGACTGCCTGAAAGATGAGGACGCGATCGCGGAGCCGCTGGCCTGCCTGCTGTCGGCGGCCATGAAGCTGCCGCTGGAGACCCTGGGCGACCCGATTGTCGTCGTCGGCTGCGGATATATGGGCCTGGGCATGATCTCGCTGTTCAAGGCCATGGGCTATGGCTGCATCACCGCCATCGACAAGCGCCCGGAGGCATTGGAAAACGCCAAACGCTTCGGCGCCACCGAGGTTTTCACCCCTGACCAGATCCCGAAAAAATATATCCTCAATTTCTCGACCATGGGCCGTCCTGACCTGACAAGAGACGGCGACAACTTCGGTTTGTTCAGCATCGGCTGCCCGACGGTCATGGAGTTCACCGGCACGGAGGACGGCCTGCAGCTGGCAGGAAATCTTGTCCGCGCCCACGGACGGCTCGGCATCGGCGGCTACCACAACGACGGCCCCCGTTCCATCGACTACAAGCTCTGGAACTTCAAGGCGATCACCACCATCAACTGCCACGAACGCCGGATCGATTACGAAGCAGACCTCTGCCAGCGCTGCATCGACCTGCTGGCATCGGGTCAGTGGAACTTTAAAGGCGTGACCCGCGTCTACGAGATGGATCAGTTCGACCAGGCCAACGCCGATATGGAAACCCACCGCGACGGCTTTATCAAGGCCGCCCTGCGCTGCAGCTATTGAGCGGAGAAAAAGTTTGTCAGTCTTTTAACGGCTTTTTTATTCGTTCAATCAGAATAGTCTCTCCGGCGGAATACCGATTTGCTAATATTTCACAAAAAATTCACCGGATTCTCTCGCCCATTTTCAGTAAAACCCCTTGTTATTTTGCTCGGAATGGTGTAAAATAAAGACAAATAAATCATTGGAGGTTTATTACAATGGCAGTAAAAGTTGCAATTAATGGTTTTGGCCGTATCGGCCGTCTCGCTTTCCGTCAGATGTTTGGCGCAGAAGGCTATGAAGTCGTTGCTATCAACGACCTGACCAGCCCGAAGATGCTGGCTCACCTGCTGAAGTACGACACCGCTCAGGGCAGCTACGTTGCTCAGGGCCACACTGTCGACTTCCACGAGGGTGAAGGCGAAGACAACTACATCGTTGTCGACGGCAAGAAGATCGTTATCTACGCGATCAAAGACGCTGCTGAGTGCCCCTGGGGCGAACTGGGCGTTGACGTTGTTCTCGAATGCACCGGTTTCTACACCTCTAAGGCTAAAGCTGAAGCGCACATCAAGGCTGGCGCACGCAAGGTCGTTATCTCTGCTCCCGCAGGCAACGATCTGCCCACCATCGTTTACAATGTAAACCATGACACCCTGAAGCCCGAAGATACCGTTATCTCCGCTGCTTCCTGCACCACCAACTGCCTGGCTCCCATGGCTAAGGCTCTGAACGACTACGCTCCCATCCAGTCCGG
>CAMAJC010000298.1 GCA_945835425.1 uncultured Clostridia bacterium | reverse complement strand
ACGACCTCCGGCGGATCGAGCGCGACAGGATGATGTTCCCGGAGCTCTCCCACGCCTGAAATCCGTTGTCTCTTCATTATCGCCGCCGCGTCCCCGTAAATACAACTCATGTTCCCGAATGATGTAGGGTGCGACCCTTGCGGTCGTCCGGGATTTCTAATTTCGCACTGCGTCCCCATTTGTGCAACCGCGTTCCGAACCTCGGTAGGGGACGGGTTTCCCGTCCCGCAAAACCTTCTGTTTCTTGCCATGTTTTCGTATAACAAACGGCGTTTCTGTCATGTTTATTCCCGGCCTTGTTGATGCCGCACGGCGTCCCACCGGGACACCGGCGGGGTTAGCCGCGAGAAATACGGGTAATTATGTCCCACACATAACACCTGCGTGTAAATGAAGTACCGCCGCTCATGCTCCGTTGTCGGGACGCTGTATGAAGCCGCATTTTCAATGCGTTATATAAAACTCTTCGAACCGGAACCTTTTATTGGTAACCTGCCGGTTCCCAACCCCTCCATAGATTGAGCATATGCTGCACGGAATTGGACTGCGTCCAATGTCCGCGCAGAAAGGGGATTTCGCTCTCTGCGGAGAGCGACCAAAGGCTCTGCCTTTGGAATCCGCCAGCCCTTTGGAAAAAGGGCTGGACCCCAAACCTTTTGTCACTAAGACGGGCAGCGTGTGCGAATTAACGAGCGTGAATGAAAGTCCGAAGACTGCGAGCCTGACGAGCAGTCTTGCCCAGTTCCCCCGCGGGATACCCAGGCCGCGGCGAACAAGAAAGTTTTTGCCCAGCTTTTTTCAAAAAGCTGGAGAGGAGAAAAATTGTGTATATCTTATCAGTCGAACATTTAAAGAGAAGCTACAGTGAAAAAGTGCTGTTGGAGGACGTGAGCTTCCTTCTGGACGAGCACGACAAAGCCGGTCTGATCGGCGTGAACGGCACCGGCAAAACCACCCTCCTGCGCATCCTCGCGGGCGCAGAGACCAAAGAGGGCGGCAGCATCGATATCCCCGGCAGTGTCCGGATCGGCTACCTGCCGCAGAACCCGGTGTTCAGCAAAACGACCGTTTTGGATCAGGTCATGGCCGATATCGCCGCCAACGAACAGGACGCAAAGCTTTACGAAGCCAAAAGCATCCTCGGACGGCTCGGCATCGCCGATTTCGACGCGAATGTTTCCACCCTTTCCGGTGGTCAGCGCAAGCGTGTGGCGATGGCGTCGGTGTTGGTGACGCCCTGCGACCTGCTGATACTTGATGAGCCGACCAACCATCTGGACAACGACATGGTGCGCTGGCTGGAGGACTACCTCATCCGGTTCAAGGGCGCGGTGCTGATGGTCACCCATGACCGTTATTTCCTAGACCGGGTGACAAACCGCATCCTCGAACTGGACAGAGGCCGCATTTACAGCTACCCCGGCTCCTTCAGCAAGTACCTTGAACTGAAGGCCGAGCGGGAGGAGATGGCCGCAGCCAGTATGCGCAAGCGGCAGGCGCTCATCAAGCGGGAAGTCGAGTGGATTCACCAGGGTCCGAAAGCCCGCGGCACCAAGAGCCAGTACCGCATCGACCGCCTGAAAGCCCTGCAGGAGGAGGAGACCGCCGAAGCTGCCCAGACGATGGCTCTGTCCTCGGTCGCGAGCAGGCTCGGCCGCAAGACCATCGAGCTGAAAAACGTGACCAAATCCTATGACGGCAGAAAGGTGATCGACGATTTCTCCCTCATCATCCACCGCACTGCCCGCATCGGCATCGTCGGCGGCAACGGGGCAGGGAAGTCCACGCTGCTGAAAATGATTGCCGGGACGCTCCAACCGGACAGCGGCGAGGTCGTCCGCGGCGAAACCGTCCGCATCGGCTACTTCTCCCAGGAAGGCGAGGAGATGGACCCCGGACAGCGGATGATCGACTATATCAAGGAATACGGGGATTTCGTCGAGACGGAGGAAGGGCGGCTCTCCGCCAGTCAGCTGCTGGAAAAATTCCTTTTTCCGTCCGACCAGCAGTACAACCTCATCGGACGGCTGTCGGGCGGCGAACGGCGGCGTCTGTTTTTGATCAGGATTCTGATGGACGCGCCGAACATCCTCCTGCTGGACGAGCCGACCAACGATCTGGACATTCAGACGCTGATGATTCTGGAGGATTTTCTTGACCAGTTCAAGGGCGCGGTCGTCGCCGTTTCCCATGACCGCTATTTTCTGGACAAGGTTGCAGATCATATCCTCGAGGTCGACGGGAGCGGGCATCTGACCATGACCCTGGGCGGCTATACCGATTACCTTGCCGCCAAAGAGGCCGCTCCGCAGCCTTCGGAGACCCCAAAAACCGCGCAGAAACCGGCCAAAAATTCCTGGAAACAGGACGCGCCGAAAAAGCTCAAATTCACCTACAAGGAACAGAAGGAGTTTGAGACGATCGACGAGGATATCGCGGCCCTTGAAGCGGCCATCGCCGGCAAGGAGGCGGAGATTGCCGGGCAGACCAGCGATTTTGTCCTCCTCCAGCAGCTTCTCGCCGAAAAGGAGGATTTACAGCATCAACTCGAGGAAAAAGAGGAACGCTGGATTTACCTCACCGAACTTGACGAAAAGATTCGGAACCAGTAAACGGGAACGCGGCAAAAAGCAGGGGAATTTGCGGGACGGGCAACCATCCCCCACAGAGCGCACGTTCTCGGAAATGGTAGGGTGGCGACTAGTTTTACAGCGGCGGCGTACGCTATGCCGCCGTTTTCCT
>CAMAJC010000297.1 GCA_945835425.1 uncultured Clostridia bacterium | reverse complement strand
AAAACGGCCGAGGGAGAAAAAAGTATCTTTGCGGCTGGCAAAAGTTATGGTATACTTTGAATGAACTTATTTGCACACCGGGAAAGAAGGATTTTGCATGAAACTGAACACGCTGGGGATCGCCCACCTGTTTTTAGAACAGCGGGTTCCGAAAGGCGGACTCTGCATCGACGCGACCATGGGCCGGGGCAAGGACACGGCTTTTCTTTGCGAACTGGTCGGGGAAGAGGGAAGGGTCATCGCCTTTGATATTCAGCAGGAGGCGCTCGATTCGACCGAGGCGTTGCTGCGGGAAAAGGGCCTGCGGGAAAGGGCGGAGCTGCGGCTGCAGAGCCATGCCGAGATGGATACGGCGGCTGAGCCCGGGAGCGTGGACGCGGTGGTCTTCAATTTCGGTTATCTTCCCGGCGGCGACCACACGATCTTCACCCACCCGGAGACCAGCATCGTTGCGATTGACAAGGCCCTGACGCTTTTAAAAGACCACGGCGTCGTCTGCGCCTGCATCTATCACGGCGGCGACACGGGCTATGAGGAGCGGGACGCATTGCTGGAGCACCTGAAAACCATCGACCCGAAGCACTATACCGTCCTCGTGACGGATTTCCGCAACCGCCCGGGCGATCCGCCGATTGCTGTATTTATTCTCAAAGAGGTATAATAATGTATTTTCCCCGCCTGCGGCGGGGGAAAACACGGGAAAATGCATGGGCGATCCGCCGATTGCCGTATTTATCCTCAAGGAAATATAATTGTGTGTATATAGTCGTATTGTGCTAAAACGGTAGGGCACTCCAATGTCCTGCGGACATTACGGCGGTCGCCCGCCGGTTCCCAATAAACCGAATCGATCTGTTGGGAAAACGTTTTGTTATATTTATCGAAAGTTGTCGAAAGGAGCGGGAAAATGGTCTGCCCGAACTGCAAAAAAGAGGTCACATCGCGGTTTTGTCCCGACTGCGGGCTGGAGCTGAACCCCCTGATTTCCCGGGATAAACCTGCGCCGGTTGTAAAGCCGCGCAATAAAAAGGAAAAACGACCCCAAAAGGGGAAACCGTTTGACAAAACCATCCCGCTGATCATCGCCGTCATTGTCGCCGCGATTTTGATCGTGGTGCTGGCCAGCTGGGGAGCGCGGGTGCTGTTTGACCAGTACCGGAACGGGCTGGAGTGGCTGTTTTTAAACTGACGGCGGAAAGGATTTTTGGATTATGAGACAGAAAAAATGGACACAGGAAAAGTCCGATTTTTATAAACACGCCTTTGCCATCGCCCTGCCGATCGCCCTGCAGAACCTGATTGCGGCGCTGGTCAGCTCGGTGGACGTAGTCATGCTGGGCTATGTTAGCCAGGACGCCCTGTCGGCATCCTCTCTGGCCAACCAGGTCCCGTTCATCATGATGATGGCCTTTTACGGCCTGTCGTCCGGCGCATCGGTGCTGGTCGCCCAGTACTGGGGCAAAAAGGACGGCGAGACGATCGAGCAGATCATGGGCCTGGCCTTCCGGTTCTTCATGGGATTTTCGGCCATCTTCACCCTGGCGGCGCTTTTCTTCCCGACCCAGCTGATGATGCTCTATACCGACCAGCCCGAGCTGATTCGCCTGGGCAGCGAATACCTGCGGGTGGTCGCCGTTTCCTACCTGCTGATGGGCTTTTCCAACTTCTACCTGAGCATCATGCGCAGTATGGAACGGGTCGTCTTCTCGACCACCGTCTACATCATCTCGCTGAGCGTCAATATCTTCTTCAACGCCGTCTTCATCTTCGGTCTGTTCGGTGCGCCGAAGCTGGGGCTCACCGGCGTCGCGGTCGCAACGGTCATTGCCCGCGCCGTTGAGGTGGCGATCTGCCTCGGGGACAATGCCCGGCAAAAAGCCATCCGCTTCCGCCTTTCCCGGGTGTTCGGCCATTACCGGGTGCTGACCCACGACTTTGTGAAGATCGCCGCGCCTGCCATGGTCAACGATCTGCTCTGGGGCGTCGGCTTCTCGATGTATTCGGTCATCTTCGGCCACCTCGGCTCCGACGCGGTCGCCGCCAACTCGGTCGCAGGGGTCGTCCGCAACCTCGGCACTGTGTTCTGCTTTGGCTTTGCAAATGCCACCGGCATCATCGTCGGCAAGGCCATGGGCAAAAACGACCTGCAGATGGCCGAAATTTATGCCGGCCGGATGTCCTGGCTGACCTTTATCACCGGCGCGCTGGGCGGTCTGATCATCGTGCTCCTCTGCCCGGTGCTGATGGCGACCATGGGCCGCGATCTCACGCAGACGGCTTCCCAGTACCTCAAGGTCATGATCTTCATCAACGGCTACTACACCATCGGCCAGGGGATGAACACCTGCTGGATTGTCGGCTGTTTCCGGGCAGGCGGCGACACCAAGTTTGGCATGATCCTCGACGCTTTGTCCATGTGGGCCTGGTCGGTGCCGCTGGGATTTCTGTGCGCATTTGTCTTTAACTTGCCGGTCGAGTGGGTCTATTTCGTCCTGTGTACCGACGAGTTCTCCAAGATGCCGATCGTCATTTACCATTATAAAGGAAAAAAGTGGCTCAAAAATATTACCCGGGAAAAATCGGAACTGCAGTAATTGTGTCAGGACAGGGGTTTGCATTTGCAAGCCCTGTCCCGGTTTATTTCCCGTAAAATCCCTTAAAACAGCCGAAAATATCCTGAATCAGGTAAAAAATGCAGGAGGAAACTTGCATATGCAGGACTTTGAAGGATTTTTTATGCGATTTG
>CAMAJC010000296.1 GCA_945835425.1 uncultured Clostridia bacterium | reverse complement strand
AATAATTTTTGCAACTGCCTATTTTTTTATATATATTGCATTTTTGGCTCTTGTACATACCAAAAATTTTCGGCACAATAAATTATAGAAACACTTAGAGGTGATATCCATGCAGAAACTGAAATCCAATAAGACGCTGCATACCATCATGCGTTCCTATATACTTATTTTGCTGCCTCCGACCCTGTTCGGCATTATGCTGTATTCCTTTGCCCTGCAGGTCGTGCGCGCCGAGGGCGACAAGGCGCAGATGCAGCTGTTAAGCCATGTGGAAGACAGCGTGAATTTCACCCTGGAAAATATGAACAGCATCGTCGACACTTTTCTGGTCGACGCAAAGGTCACCGCCCTTTCCAAAAAGTATTTTTATAATGAAAGCGATTACCTGAAGATGAAAAATGTGCAGCGGGATCTGCGCCTGACGAGACTCTCCAACAATTATATCGATGATATTATTGCTTATTATCATGCGTCCGACACAGCGCTCAGCGCCCGTTATTCCCTGACCGGGATCAGCCGGATGGCCGGAACGATCGACCTGCTGGGCATGGACGCGGCCGATTTTCAGGAGAAGCTGGCGGAAACGGAAAACCTGCGCTTTTTTGTCCATGCCCAGGGAAGCCTTACGACCCCCTTGTGGCGCGCTCCAACGGCAATTCCACCGCCAGCGGCGAACCGACCCTGTCGATCTTTGTGCGCCTGACGCCGGAGTCCTTAAAAAACCTGCTTTTATGTGGTCGGACAGTGCCTGATTTCAGGGGTACTGACCCTGATCGCGGGCTATGTCCTTTCCCGCAAGCGCTTCCGCTACCGCAACGTACTGGCGGGCTTTATCACCTTTACGATGCTGTTCCACGGCGGCATGATTCCGACCTATATGGTCGTGCGCAACCTCCAGCTGCTGGATACCTATTGGGCGATGCTGCTGCCCGGCGCCATGAGCGTTTTCAACACGATCATCATGCGCACCTCCCTGCAGGAAATCCCCGATTCCCTGGAGGAGTCCGCCCGCATCGACGGCGCAGGAGAGTTTACCATCCTGTTCAAAATCCTGCTGCCGCTGTGCAAGGCGACCTTTGCGGTCATTATCCTGTTTATCGCCGTCGGCAAGTGGAACGAATGGTTCCCGGCGCTGCTCTATCTGAACAAGGAGGACAAATATCCGCTGCAGATGATTCTGCGGGATATCCTGATCAACCTGACGACCATCAACAACGGCGCGGAAATCAGCGCTGACGCCGCCAATGAACAGATGCAGCTGTATAAGGTCCTGATGCGCTACTGCTCGATCGTCGTTTCGACCCTGCCGATCCTGTGCATCTATCCCTTTGTACAAAAATATTTTGTAAACGGCGTTATGATCGGTTCCCTCAAAGGATGAAGTGTGATAAAATAGGAGTATAAACCGATCTGCGGCAGAACGCAAAAGTAAATATATTTATAAATCATTTTCAGGAGGAATAGCTATGAACAAAATTGAGCGTATGCAGGCAGTTTTTGCAGGAAAAGCGCCGGATTATACCCCGGCAGGTTTCTGGTTCCATTATCCCGCGTCGCTGACAGCCGAAGAAGCTGCCGACGCCCATGTTCAGCTCTATCATCAGCTGGACAACGATATCATCAAGGTCATGGACGACTCCTTCGGCCATATGATCACCGAGGGGATTCATATCGAGAAGCCTTCCGACTGGCGGGATATCAAGCTTCCCGGCCGGGACTGCAGCCAGTACCGCAAGATGGAATCGATCATCCGCCTGATCGCCGAAAAGACAAACCATGCGGTCATGATTTTCCCGACCATGTGGAGCCCCTTTAAGATCGCGTCCTTCACCTACTGCTTCGCAGGCAGCGACGACGCCACCTTTATGAAGCACTGCGCAGAGGATCCTGAATCGGTTCTTGCAGGCGTACAGACGATTGCGGACGCCCTGACCGACTGGGTGAAAGGCTATATCGAAGCCGGCGCATCCGGCATCTACTATTCCGGCCAGTTCAGCGAACCGCAGCGTTTTGACGCGGCGACCTGGGAGAAGCTGGTCAAGCCTTCCGACCTGCAGATTTTAAACGAAGTCAAAGCCTGCGGCGGCTGCAACATCCTGCACATCTGCGGCGAAGCGGAGCACGGTTTCCGTTCCAGCCCCGAAAGATATGCGGGTTATCCCGGCGATATGTTCAACTGGGACACCCACCGGACCGATCTCACACTGGAAGAAGGCAAAAAGCTGTTTGACGCGCCGATCCTCGGCGGTCTGGACAATCACGGCCTGCTGATCGAAGGGAGCCTCGACGAGATCAAAGCGGAGACCCGCAGACTGATCAATGTCATGGGCAGAGAAGGCTTTATGATCGGAGCTGACTGCACCGTTCCGAACACGATTGATATCCAGCGTCTGCAGGCTGCTGTAAACGCTGCGAAAGAATAAACCGGAGGGATTTTCATGAAATATCTGCATATTGCTGGCACCGACCTGCAGGCTTCCAACATCATCATGGGCTGTATGCGGCTCGCGAGCCTGTCCAAAACCGATGCCGAGACTCTGATCCGCACCGCTATGGAGCAGGGCGTCAACTACTTTGACCACGCGGATATCTACGGCGGCGGTAAATGCGAGGAGCTTTTCGCGGAAGCTGTCGGGATGGACGAAACCGTCCGCGAAAAGATGATCTTACAGAGCAAGTGCTCGATTCGCAACGGGTATTTTGACTTTTCCAAAGAGTACCTGCTCGAGCCGGTCGATGGGATTTTGAAACGG
>CAMAJC010000295.1 GCA_945835425.1 uncultured Clostridia bacterium | reverse complement strand
CGCGGGGTAACTGGGTGAGAGCGTTCGACAGGCTCACGCTCTTCGAGAGTTATACCACGCTCAATTTAGCGGACTGGTTACAAAAAATATCTGTAGGGCGGGATGCCCTCATCCCGCCGCTGTTTTTCCAAAACGCTAACGGCTTCTATCACAAAATCCCCGCGATTTTCAGGCAGCGCTCGGCGTCTTTTCCGCCGGGGAACTGATTGGTCAGGGCGGCGACCTGTGTACGCTGCTCACGGAAGGTGTCGTTCCCGTCGAGGAGGTCTCCTGTAAAGGCGAGGAACTCGTCCGGGGTATGGATGAACTGACCCGGCATCAGCGGATACGGGTCATCGACCACAAAACCGCGGGTCTGGCGGTATTCCTCGATATCATCGACCGTAAAGCCGATCGGGCGGTTTAAGAGCAGGTAGTCAAAATAAACCGACGAATAATCGGTCAGAAGCCCATCCGAGACACCCAGGAGGCTGTACAGGTTGCAGTCAGCCTGCTGCATCTGGTCATTGGTCAGGATGCGGATATGGGAAAAGCCCTCGGTGTCGATCAGGGAGAGGTCCTGCGCCGGGTGGATTTTCGCGATCATCAGGGCGTTTCGCCGGGTCAGCAGGTCGTTTACGCGGGCCATCTCTTCCCTGCTCTCGAGAATCGGCAGGCCGGTTCCGGCTTTGGCGGCGGTGTCGTTATCGCCGAGGAAAGCGGACTGACGGAAGGTCGGGAGCCAGAGAATCAGCTTGTCATATTTTTCGGTGATGCCGAGTTTCTCCAGCGGGTCGCCGGGCGCAAACATCGCGTCGTTGCGGGGATGGCCGCAGACGGCGACCTGTTCCGGGCGGCAACTAAAGGCCTTCTGCATAATCGGTGCGAAAAAGTCGGACGCGGCCAGAACATAGGTAAAAAAGTTCTGGTCCTCATCGCTCTCGTAATTGCCGATCTTTTTCAGCGGCGAACCGTGCCAGACGTTTATGACCATCTGGGATTTCGACGGCTTGATCGGGTATTTGCCGAAGCTGTAGAAGAAGTATTTGCCGGTCAGGAAGTGCAGAACACCGCCGACGTTGCTGGTAAAATGGACATTGTCGGGGTGCGGTTTGCTCTCCCAGAGCGCCGCGTCGTCGAGGGCGCAGATGATCCGGTAATTTTTCGCCTCCGGGTGGGTCAGCAGCTCGTCATAAACCGCCTTGACGTTGTCCCGGAAGCCCATATTGCTGTAAAAAACGATCTTCTTCCCGTTTTTGGGGAGCAGCCGGTTTACAGCGGACAATGCGCCGGTCAGGTGGCGCAGGAGTTTTTTGTTCATGGATGTCGGTTCCTTCCGGGGTTATTTGCGCAGGACCTTCTGATAGAAGCGGCCACGCATCGAGTTGGGCATCAGGCTGACGGCAATCTGTGCGCAGGTGGCGTACAGAAAATCCGGCAGGGTCGATACGCCGAGGCGGTAAATCTGCCATCTGGCCCTGACCGCGCTCTTCATATATGCCCAGCCTCCGCGGCGGCGGTACATATCCTCGCCTGCGCGGAAATAGAGGATAAAATCGTCGATATTGCGGGTTTTGGCGCCCTTTGCGATCATCCGCGCCCAGAGGTCGTAGTCCTCAAACCACTGCACATGGCGGTAATTCCCGGCGTCCAGCACCGCCTGCTTTTTATACATGACGCTGGGGTGGTTAAAGGGGTTGCGCTTCCCGGCGTAGCGGACGATCTCCTCGTGGGTCACGGGGACGCGCTTGCGGCGGAGGATATTGTCGGTGCTGCCGGTAAATTCCAGCACATGGCCGCCGCAGATATCCAGCTCCGGGTCTTCCTCAAAAGCTTTCACCTGCCGCTCAAAGCGGTCCGGGAAGGCGATATCGTCGGTGTCCATCCGGGCGACCAGCGGATAATCACAGGCCAGCAGCCCATCGGCCAGCGCGCGGCCCAGTCCGCGGTTTTCCGCAAAAGGGACGACCTTCAAAACCGGGCAGAGGTTTTGAAACTCCTCAACCGCCTCATAAAGCTCGTCGGTCAGCGGCCCATCCTCCACCAGGACGATCTGGTCGGGCGGAAGGGTCTGGGTCAGGAGACTGCCGATACACTCCTTGAAATAAAGCGGGTTTTCCTTTTTATAGATACTCATCAAAACAGAGAATTTCGTCATAATCATTCCTCGGTTTTTCTATTTTCCTATACATATATAAGTGTATTATACCAATATTCCATGCAATGGTCAAGGGAAAGGATATGAATTTTTTTGCGCAGGAAAAAAGCGGCAAAGAGCGCTCTCTTCACCGCTTTTGTTCATTATCTTATCCAGGCTCCATTCGCGTCAACACGATAGCCGTCGGGGGTGGTGGTGCCGGTCAGCATTCTGCCGTCGGCGCCGAGGTAGTACCACTCGCCTTTCCATTCAATCCAGGTATTCTTCGCCATGGCGCCGTTGCCGCGGAAATAGTACCAGTCGCCGGTCTCTTCGTCGAGATACCACCAGTTAGAGGCCATGCCGCCCCAGTCATAGAAGTAGTAGGTCTCGCCGTCGATTTCCAGCATACCGCCGTAAACCATTGCGCCGGTCTTTTCGCTCAGGTAATACCAGGTGTTGCCGTCTTTGTACCAGCCCTTTACCTTCTGGCCGTCTTCGTCGTAGAAGTACCAGTTTTTGCCGGATTTATGCCAGGTGTCCCGATAGACGGGCGCGGTATAATCGGGGTCGGGGATGGGAATGTATTCGGGTTCGGAGGGGGTTTCGGGCTGAACAGGAACGTCAATTACATCCGCTT
>CAMAJC010000294.1 GCA_945835425.1 uncultured Clostridia bacterium | reverse complement strand
GCGGAGCGCGCTCGGCAGGGGGTGAATTGGAAAAACAGTCCGGCGGACTGTTTTTCCAAGAGGGGGCGGCCTGCAAGTGAGGCCGCCCCCTGAGAATCTTCCGATAAGCACTCACGTTTCATAAAAACATAAAACGTGAGTTTTCGACAGCCTGAGCCCGGCGTTTTCACCGGGCTTTCTGATTTTCAGAAAAGGAGGACCTATGACCCCGAAGACTCTCTATGTTTCCGACCTCGATGGAACGCTGCTGCGGCCGGACGAGCGGATTTCCCCGTTTTCCTGCGAGACGATCAACCAGCTGGCGGAAGATGGGATGCTGTTTTCCTATGCGACCGCCCGGTCTTTCCATACGGCAAAAAAGTGCGCAGCCGGTCTGACCGCAAAAATCCCGCTGATCGTCTATAACGGCGCATTCATCCTGGACAACGCGACCGGCGCTATCCTGCAGAAAAACACCTTTTCGGCGGCTGACGCGGCGGAAATCTACGCCCTCCTCCGGTCGCACGGGATTTTCCCGATCGTCTATGCGCTGATCGACGGGATCGAGAAGTTCTCCTATGAGGAGCCGCAGATACCGGCCTGCACGCGGGATTTCGTCCTGTCAAGGAAAGGAGATTTTCGCGACCGGCCGCTGCAAAATGAGGAAAACATCCTGACTGGTGAGGTTTACTACTTCACCTGCATTGACGCCGAGACTACCCTTTCTCCGGCTTATGCACTGCTGCAGGAAGAGTTTGCCGGACGCTGCAACCTCGTCTACCAAAAAGACATCTATTCCGGCGAGCAGTGGCTGGAGATCATGCCTGCCGCGGCTACCAAGGCATCGGCCATCCGCCAGCTGAAAACGATAACCGGCGCGGAAAAGGTCGTCGCCTTCGGGGACGGGGTCAACGATATCCCGATGTTTCTCGAAGCGGACGAGGCCTATGCGGTTGCAAACGCAGACCCGCGCTTAAAAGAAACCGCCGCCGGCATCATCGGCGCCAATACGGAGGACGGCGTTGCAAAGTGGTTGCTCACCCATACTGCTGAATAAAAAACAGACACGCTGCGGACGGTTTTTCCGTTTTGCAGCGTGTCTTATTTATTTCCCGAGCTTTCGCATCCGCACAAAATAACTGGTCAGCAAAATAATGTCCGCGCCTGCCCAGGCCATGATCTCGGCGATAAAAACGCCGTCGCCGCCGATCAGACGCGGCAGAGTCAGGGCCGTTCCGGTGCGCATGACAAACTCCGCCAGCCCCGATACCATCGGCATGACCGTATCGCCCATCCCCTGCAAAGACGAGCGGATGACGTGGAGGATATACAGTACCGGCAGCGCGCTGCTCATTGTGAACAGGTACCGGTAGGCGGTGTCCATCGCCGCTGCCGCCTCCTGCGGCGTGCCGGAGATAAACGCCGACAGGATCACCCGGCCGCTGAGAATCATCACGGTCCCGATAACCAGCGCCGTTCCGATGCCCAGAACGACTGCGCAGCGAACGCCCTTCCGAATCCGCCGGACGGCGTTTGCGCCCATATTCTGCCCGACATAGGTGCTCATGGCGTAGCCGTAGGAAATCGCCGCCGTTTCCAAAAGGCCAAACATCTTGTTGGTCGCGGTGTAACCGGCGATGAAGGTCAGGCCGAAGCTGTTGACGACCGACTGCAAAATCATGCCGCCGATGGCGATGATAATATTCTGTACCGACATCGGTGCGCCGAGCCCTATGAGCTTGCCGCGCATCTTCCAGTCTTTGGAGAACCAGATTCCCTTCTCCCGGTCGTAAAAATCCCGGCCGGACAGCCCGAGGGTCTTAATCCGCAGCAGGAAAACCAGGCAGTAGACGCTGGAAAACGCCTGCGCCAGCAGCGTCGCCGCCGCAGCCCCGACGATTCCCCAGTGCAGCACCAGCACGAACAGCAAATCCAGCCCGATATTCAGCACCGACGCGATCACCATCGCATAGAGCGGCGTCTTGCCGTCGCCCATGGCCCGCAGAATCGCCGCCAGCAGGTTATACGCCATGACGATCGGCATCCCGCTCAGCAGCACCCGCATATACAGAAGCGACATCCCGATAATGCTGTCCGGCGTGCCGAGCAGGGTCAGCACCGGCCGCGCAGCCAGCTGGCTGATGACCGTAATGGAGACCGCGCAGACCACCGCCAGCCAGACCGCGTTGGCAATGACCCGGCGCAGCCCTTCCATATCGCCCGCGCCGAATTTTTGGGCCATTAGGATGGAAAAGCCCTGGGCAAACCCCTGTATCGCGCCCAGCACCATCCAGTGGAACCAGTCGGCTGCGCCCACCGCTGCCAGGGCGTCGACCCCCAGCCCTTTGCCGACGACCGCCGTATCGACGACGGTGTACAGCTGCTGGAAGATGTTGCCGGCCATCAGCGGCAGGGCAAAAAGCAGGATCAGCTTTAAGGGGCTGCCGGTTGTCATATTCTTCACTTTGGTTGCCATAGATTCCTCTCTTTCCCATCAAGCCCAAATACACTATCATCCATTGTATAGGAGCGGAAAATATTTGTCAATATGGGCGCGCTTTTTTTCAGCAGATGAAAAACTGCGCCTGCTTTTTCAGCAGACGCAGTATGAATACAGCGGGTCGATGTGGTCATCGACCCCTACAAATTTTGTATTCTACAGAGGTACACACAGGTGAGCAGTGTGTGCAGAAATAACAAATGTGCCTTTGCACCAGATTATTCCCAGATCGCCATGGTGCTGTTTTCCGCCATCTTCTTCGGAATCTTTTCCATGCACAAAACGATCTCCCTTGGGGTCGGGAAAGCCGCGATTGCGC
>CAMAJC010000293.1 GCA_945835425.1 uncultured Clostridia bacterium | reverse complement strand
CCTTAGGAGGGGTTTGTTATATCCATTTAACTACGGAGGCAGATTGTCCGGATAGACATTACTATTATATACCAAACGGCGGGAAAAATCAAGTTTTTTGCGCGCATAGTTGAAAACAGGCGGCGGAATTGGTATAATGGATACAAAGAATCTCTGATTTGACGGCTTTTTCAAACACACCTATGAAGAAGAATAGCTGAATAAAATCAGAGACTTCCTAAATATATATGCGATTTTGGGGGTACAGCCCATGCTGAAAAAGAAAAGTCAGCTGCAGAAATCGTCCTTTCTCTACCGGCAGGAGGGACGGATGCAGCGCAATCCCGCCCTGGTGATCATCATCAGCTTTGTGGCGGTCATTCTGACCGGAACGATTTTACTGACCATGCCGTTTTGCAGCCGCGACGGACGGTTTACGTCCTTTCTTTCAGCGCTTTTCACGGCCACCAGCGCCACCTGCGTCACCGGCCTTGCGGTATACGATACATACACCCATTTCTCCACCGCCGGGCAGAGCGTCATTCTCTGCCTGATTCAGATCGGCGGTCTGGGGCTGGTCACGATGACCTCCTTCTTTTATATGCTGATCCGGCGGAAGGTGGGGCTGCGCACCGCCCAGCTGGCCCAGGAATCCATCAGCGCCGACTCGCGTGCCGAGACGGTGCGGCTGTTGAAAATGGTCATGGCGGTGACATTCGGGACCGAACTGATCGGGTGCCTGCTCATGCTGCCGATTTTGGTGCCGGAGTACGGCCGGTACGGGATTTTCATGGCGGTCTTCCTCGCGATTTCCGCCTACTGCAACGCCGGGTTCGACGTCCTCGCAAGTCCGCTGCCGGGCGGCTCGCTGAGCGGGGTGCAGGACAACTACCTGCTGCTGACCATTATCATGCTGCTGATCATCTGCGGCGGTCTGGGGTTTGTGGTCTGGCAGGATCTTTTTGCCTACCATAGGCGCAAATCCCTGCGGTTCCATACCCGCATCGTCCTCATTGGAACAGCGGCGCTTCTGCTGATCGGCTGGGTGGTATTTCTGCTGAGCGAGTGGGGAAACCCGGACACCCTCGGGCCGATGCCGCTGCCGAAAAAGCTGTTCCACGCCTTTTTCCAGTCGGTCACCTGCCGAACGGCGGGCTTTACGGCTTTTGACCAGGGGAAGCTGCACACCGGCTCCAAGCTGTTCGCGGTGCTGCTGATGTTCATCGGCGCGGCGCCCGGATCGACCGGCGGCGGCGTCAAGCTGACGACGGTGCTGGTGCTGTTCATGACGGTGGTATCGGTCGTGCGCGGAGACGAGGACACCCGGATTTTAGGGCGGCGGATCGACAAGTCGTTGATTTACCGGTCGATGGCGGTCTGTTTTCTGGGGGTCTGCATCGTGCTGGCGACGGCAGGCGTGCTGATGACCTGCTCCGGCGCCGAGACAGTCGATGCGCTGTATGAGGCGGTGAGCGCCTTTGCAACGGTCGGGCTGACGGCAGGCGTCACCGAAGTGACCGACGTATGGTCGAAGCTCGCGCTGATTCTGACGATGTTCATGGGCAGAATCGGGCCGGTTGCCTTTGCGATGTCCCTTGCGACGCGGCCGCGCACCCCTGCGTCCCGGCTGAGAAGGGAACCGGAAGGCAAAATCTGGGTAGCCTAAGCAGGCGGTCACGGAGCGGTCACGGACCGCTTTTGTCCGACGCGGCCGGAGCGATACGCACCAAACTGGGCGAGAGCGTTTCGTCAAGCTCACGCTCTTCGTACATGAAACCACGCTCGATAAATTGTGTATATATTCCACAAACACAAGCCGTTCGTTTCATCGAAAGGTCTATAGAAATCAAATGTAACAATCCTTTGCTTGTAGCGGCGGTCTGTGACCGCCACCTGATCCGCATAAATTCACACTTGCATTGCACAGGAGGCGCACCTTGAAAAAACTGAACATAAAACAAAAACCGAAGAAAGAAAAAAAGCCGCCGACAGCCGAGATGAAAGGGCTGCAGCTGTACATGGGCGGCGTATTCATGCTGATTGTGCGGCTGATGGTGACAAACGGGCTGGAGAGCCTGTCGCTGATGGCGGCAGGGCTCTTATTTGCGGCTGGATTTATCCGCTGGCGGAAGATGCGCGGCTGCAAAAGCGCTGCGGCAGTCTCGCTGGTGCTGACGGCGGCCGGATTTTTCGAGATTATCCGGGCGGCGGCTGCGGACGAGACGGAGCGGAACATCCTGGCGGTCGTGCTGGTGCTGGCGGGCTGCGGCGCGGCAATTTATACGGCGCTGCGGGCGCTCGGCGTCTGCGTCGCTTTCTGCAGGGCTGAGAGGGCAGAGGAGACCGCCGGCATCCTCCGGCAGAGAAAATGGTGGGTCGGCATCGGGTACGGCCTGTGCAGCGTATGGGCGCTGATCGACGCGCTCACCGGGCTGTACCCCAATGTCGGGGTCGTGATGCGGATTGCCGCTATCCTCGTGGATGTGTTCTTCCTCTCGGCGCTGTTTCAGGTGCGGAATCTGCTGGATAAATAAACAGGCGTACAGAAAAGCCGCGTTCCGTTGCAGGACGCGGCTTTTTTCCATAAGTGTACCTTTTGACCGGAAACAAAACCATACAATCTTTTACATATTTTTATGTTATATCATACAAATATTCCCATATACCTATTGAAAACCGACACAATATATGTTATGATAACCATGATGGCATTACTGCCAAAAAGTACACATTTTGACAGCGGCCAGACCGGCAAAAGCCGGAAAAAGAAAGGATTGATTTATTGTGGGAAAAACTTTAAAACGCACTCTGATTGCGTTGAT
>CAMAJC010000292.1 GCA_945835425.1 uncultured Clostridia bacterium | reverse complement strand
CCGGTGATATTGCCGTCGGCGTCCACGTCGATCAGCTCTGCGCTGGGACGTTTGGGGAGACCCGGCATCGTCATGATCGAGCCGGTCTGGACAACGACAAAGCCTGCGCCTGCGGAGAGGCGGACTTCGCTGACGGTGATGTTGAAGCCGGTCGGACGGCCGAGCTTCTTCTGGTCGTCGGAGAGGCTGTACTGGGTCTTGGCCATGCAAACAGGCAGGCCGCCAAAGCCGAGGTCGGTGATCTCCTTGATGGCTTTCTTGGCAGCAGCGGTATACTCAACGCCGTCGGCACCGTAGATTTCGGACGCGATCTTTTCGATCTTCTGCTCGATGGTCAGGTCCAGATCATAAATCGGGTGGAAGTTGTTGACACCCTCATTGCGATCGATAACCTCGACAACCTTTTCCGCCAGCTCGATGCCGCCTTCGCCGCCCTTGGCAAAGACCTCGGACAGGGCGTAATCGACGCCCTTTTCCTTGCAGCAGTCGTCAATGACCTGCAGCTCCGCGTCGGTATCGGTGCCGAAACGGTTGATGGCGACGACGACCGGCACGCCGAACTTGTGCATATTGTCGATATGAGCTTTGAGGTTGACGATGCCCTTTTTGAGGGCCTCGACGTTCTCTGCGCCCAGCTCAGCCTTGGGCACGCCGCCGTTGTATTTCAGTGCGCGGACCGTCGCCACGAGGACGACGCAGGAAGGCGTAAGGCCTGCATAGCGGCACTTGATGTCAAAGAACTTCTCTGCGCCGAGGTCGGAGCCGAAACCTGCCTCAGTGATGCAGTAATCGCCGAGTTTGAGGGCCAGCTTGGTAGCACGAACCGAGTTGCAGCCGTGGGCGATGTTCGCAAAGGGACCGCCGTGGATCAGGACGGGAGTGTTTTCGAGGGTCTGGACGAGGTTGGGCTTGATGGCGTCCTTCATCAGGGCGGTCATAGCGCCGTCCGCTTTGAGATCTCTTGCGTAGACCGGTTTATTGTCATAGGTCCATGCGACCAGGATGTCGCCCATTCTCTTTTTCAGGTCCATCAGGTCTTCCGCCAGGCAGAGAATCGCCATAATCTCGGAAGCGACGGTGATGATAAAGCCGTCCTCGCGGGGAACGCCGTTGGCCTTGCCGCCCATGCCGATGACAGTGTGGCGAAGCGCGCGGTCGTTCATATCCATGCAGCGTTTAAAGAGGATGCGTCTGGGGTCGATGCCGAGGGGATTGCCCTGCTGGATATGGTTGTCGATCATCGCGCAGAGGAGGTTGTTGGCCACGGTGATGGCGTGCATATCGCCGGTAAAGTGGAGGTTGATGTCCTCCATCGGGACAACCTGAGAATAACCGCCGCCTGCAGCGCCGCCCTTGATGCCGAATACCGGCCCGAGGGAGGGCTCGCGCAGCGCCAGGACTGCCTTTTTGCCCAGCTTCGCCATAGCCTGACCAAGGCCGACGGAAGTGGTGGTCTTGCCTTCACCGGCAGGCGTGGGGTTGATGGCGGTCACGAGGATCAGCTTGCCGTCGGGGTTGCCGGCGACCTTTTTTGCAAGGTCGTCCGAGAGTTTTGCCTTATATTTGCCGTAGAATTCCAGATCGTCGGCGTCGATGCCGATATTTTCCGCAACCTGGGCGATCGGGAGCATATGCGCCTGCTGGGCAATTTCAATATCTGTCAGCATAATCAATTACATCCTTTCGATATTTTTGAAAGCTCTGATTATTCAGTTTCTGCGCCTTTTCAGAGGTTTCTTTTCACTGTCATGCCATACAGGAATGATTCCATGCCTAAATTATACCACAGCCCTTTTCACATTTCAACAATAAATTCCGGGAAAAAGGCAGGCTCTTGCGTCGACACCCAAAAAGCCGTATAATAGAAAAAAACGCGCGGGAGGTATGGTCATGAAAAAGCTGCCGATGGTAAAAAGTGCCGGAGAACTGGAGGCGCTGGTCATGGAGATCGGGTTTCTGCCCTTTTTCCGGGGCGATATCCCGGGGTTTTCGCTGGAAGAGCTGACTCCGCCGGAACGCTGGTTCAAAGACGGGGTTGAGGGCCCGTGGGAATGGCGGGAAACGGCGGCGGAAAACGGACAGATCGGTTACGGCAAGCTGGTGCGCGGAAAGGCAGCCTTTATCAGCCCGGAGCTGCTGCCGCTGCTGGTCAATTACCGCCGGGACGGATACGATTACGACGCGCGTTTTGACGACGGGCTGATGAAGCGCCGGGAGAAGATCGTCATGGACGCGGTCATGGAAAACGGGCCGATGCTCTCGCCTGATATCAAAAAGGCGTGCGGGTTCGGAAAAGACGGGCTGAAGGGCTTTGACGGGGTCATGACTGCCCTGCAGATGCAGACCTACCTTCTGGTGCGCGCCTTTGAATATAAAAAGGACAAGCACGGCGTGCCCTACGGCTGGGGCGTCGGACGGTACGCGGCGCCGGAGATGATTTTCGGCGCGGAGCTGGTCACCGGGCGGTACAGCCAGGAACCGAAGGAGAGCTTCGCGGAGCTGATCGGTCTCCTGTCGGAGCGGCTGGAAATCCCGCCCGAAAGTTTGCAAAAGCTGCTGCGATGAAGACCGGGAAATTTTTCCTATGGCAGAAATATAAATCAGCTTGTCGGAGAAGTTACTATGAAAAGCCTTCCTATCTTAAAGATAAAGGTTTGGGATCCAGCCCTTTTTCCAAAGGGCTGGCGAATTCCAAAGGCATGAGCCTAGATGTCCTGCGGACATCGAGTCGCATCTCCGCAATGAGCGAAATCTCCTATGCGGAGCGCGCTCCGCAAGGGGTTCCGATGTCCTTCGGACATCTACAGTCCGGCGGACTGTTTT
>CAMAJC010000291.1 GCA_945835425.1 uncultured Clostridia bacterium | reverse complement strand
TTTAGCCGATGTTGGTGGCGACCGCAGGTCGCCGCTACAACTACGAATCATCAATAGTTAACTTTTTCTACAGAAAAAGGCTCCCGCAAAAAAGCAGGAGCCTTTGTCATGTGCATTTACTCGTTTTCAATCCAGACTTCGCCGACGATGCCGGTCGGAGAGACAGGGTTTTTGCCCATCAGGCTGTGACCGCCGAGGTTCATGGCGGCGACCTTGCGTTCCAGGGTCGTTGCGACCTCGATGGCGATCTCGTTTACGCCGTCCTGCACCAGTGCGGAGATATCAAACCGATAGGGAGCCGCAAACCGGATGCCGGCGGATTTCCCGTTGACAAAGACCTCCGCGGCCTCGTAGCAGTCCGCAATGGCGAGGACGTTTCTGCCCGGTTTCAGCTCGGCTTTGATCTCATAGCGGTAGTAGCCGGAGAAGTCGGGGTAGAGTCTGCCCATATTGGTGAGGGTGTCCATCTGCACCGGGTCGGAGAAGGCGGGGTAAGCCTTGGATTCCACCTTGGTGACTGTAAAGCCGGTAAGCGCCGTGCGCTGCTGTCCGCAGGGAGCCGGGACGAGCGCGTCCGCGTCCTCGCCGCCGAAGGAGATGATCATCAGCTGGAGCGGCGCAAGTTCCAGATGGAGAACCGTCTTTCCGTCCTGTATATCCGCCGAAACCGGCCGCAGGGTGTTGTCCAGGGCGTCATACTGAACCGGCGTACCGGACGCATGAACGGTCACATCGCCCGCAAAAGCCTTGCCGGGGTCTTCGTTTAAGAGCAGCAGCAGGTCGCTGTCGGTGCGGTAATGGTAGACGGTCAGGCGGCGGAAAGCGGGCGAAACGGTGATATCGCGGCTGACCGTTTCGGAAAGCTTCGCGGCGATTTCTTTGGTCGGCACAGCCTCCATCTTCGCCAGCACCGGCGCAAAATGAGCGGCGCACTTTTCGCAACCGTCGGAGATTCCCTCGGGCACTTTTTCGGTGCAGTAGACCGGGAAACCGCCGGCCTGGGCTTTTTCCACAAACTCCGCTACACTCCTGGGGATAAACTGCGCGTAGGGGATGACCAGCGCCTGAACAGGGCGGCCATTCAGCATAAAGGTCTTGCCGTCAAAGGTGGAGTTAAACCGCTCCATATCCGCGAGCAGGTCAGCCGGGATGATGTCGAAGTCGATCTGATGCTCGATCAGCTGCCGGCAGACAACCTTGTCCGACTGATAATCGCCGGCCCATTCGTTTTCGCCGTGGTAAAGGAGCGCCACATCGGGCAGGGAGATGCCGCCGCTGATCAGGTGGCAGACCCGGTTCATGTACCCCATCAGCTGACCGAACGCGCGGTACTGGGGGTTCTCGCCGTGGGCGTAGAAATGCGGCGGGCAGTCGGGGTCGGGGAACGCCTTGGGCGAGAAGGCGTGGGGCGTATAATGGTTGATGCCGCGGACGAGGAAGTGGTCGGCGAGATATTTCATCGTCTTGACGCCGGTCTGCCAGCCGTAAGCGCCGAAGTTTTCGCAGAGCGCTCTGCCGCCCTTGCGCGGGTCGATATGGGAATGAGAGGAGCCGAGCTTGCCCAGCTCATAATGGTAAAACTCACCGTCGCCTGCAGCGCCGAAACCCATCGGCCGCATGCCGTCGCCGCCGCCGATCAGCACCTGTCCGCCGATGTTGTCGATACCGGCCATATGCTGGCCCGCAAGCCCCCGGAAATAGTGCCCAAGGCTGGAGCCGAATCGGGCATGGACGTCGTTGTCCTCGACCAGATGGCCGATATACTGGACGCCGTGGGCAGCGCACCAGTCGCCCAGCTGGAAGGAAAAGCTCTTTTCGACCAGCTTTGTTGCCGTGTCCATATAGGCGACCCGGACTTTTGCGTCCTGTGCGGCATCGGAAGAGCCGTGCCAGAGGAGCGGCAAGAGGTCCATCCAGCCCTCACCCAGCCGCTGCGCCAGCATATCCGGGACATATTTGCTCCAGGGAAGGGCCATTTCCTTTCGTCCGATCGACTCGTCGAAGTTGTAGCCGACGGTGTTGCCGACCAGCGGCTCGTCGCTGAAGAAACCGGCGATGACGCTGCCGAACAGGTGGCCGTAGTGGGCGTAGTGCGGTTCATAAACAGCATTGATCTGCTGGGTGCAGGATTCATAGTCCAGCATATTGATATAGTCGTCCCGTCCGACGCCGTTGTGGGTGGTGTAGAGGACGTAGATTTTCCAGTAGCCCTCCGGCACCTCCCAGCGGAGCACGCCGTCTTTGACCAGCGGGGTCAGGTCGATGTGCTCAGCCATCTTATTCATCGGCTCGACCTTCCAGGCGACCACATGAAGAAGGGTATCGTCGTCAAAATGCTTTTTATCCGGCTGGGCAAACGGCCCGAAGGCGGGCATGATAAAGGGATGGGTCATGCTCTCCACGTCCAGCTCGACCTCGGCTTTGGGGCCGCAGACCTCAGCGCGGGCATAGTTTAGGTACTGCTTGCGCAGGGAGGGATCGGCTTCCTTGACCACGCCTGCGGCAAAACCGGTGGGGAAGTGGGCGTCATCTAAAATCCAGACCTTCATCGAAAGCTTCTGCGCCTCTTCGAGGATGATGTCCAGATCGTGCCACCAGCCGTCTCCGGCAAAATCCGGGTGGGGACGGGCTTCCAGGCAGACGGCTCTGCAGCCTGCGTCATGGATGACGTTTACATATTCCCGCAGGGTCGCTTCGTCCTCGCCGTGCTGCCAGAAAAAGGGCAGGACATAATTTTCGCCCTTTCCGGCCAGCAGGTCATTGATGCGTGTGTTTTTCATCTCTTGGTTCCTTTCATTATAAAATTCGATGGAAAATGTCCGCGAATCTATATATTTAT
>CAMAJC010000290.1 GCA_945835425.1 uncultured Clostridia bacterium | reverse complement strand
GGCGGCGGCGGAACGGTCGCGGCTTATATCGCCGAGCTGGATGTGGACACGATCGATATCGGCGTGCCGGTTCTGAGCATGCACGCACCTTATGAGGTCACCTCCAAGATCGACGTTTACGAGACCTACCGCGCTTTCCGTGCATTTACCAAGTAAATCCTGATGAAAATAGCCTGCTGTCTGTACGACGGCAGGCTACTGTTTTATCCAAAGGTTTTATAAACGAAATGGGGATGGCAGCTTTCCGCCGGGATGAAGGCCACATCCGGGAACTGACCAGAGAGAAGGTTTTGCGCGATGGAGAGAAAATGGCGCTCGGTCTCAAAGTGGCCGCAGTCGATGCAGCTGAGGCCGGCGTTTGCGGCGTCGACCACCTGGTCGTGCTTGAAGTCGCCGGAGATGAGCACGTCTGCACCGGCATCAATGGCGTCGTGGACGTAGCTGCCGCCGCCTCCGCAGCAAAGCGCCGCTGTCAGAATCGGCCGTCCGGCATCGTACAGCCGCAGGCCATGGAGCGAGAGCACCTTTGCGAGATGGTCAGCCAGCGTTTCCGCGTCGACCGGTTCATCGAAAGGCAGGCGGCCGATGGAGGCACATTCATCTCCCAATAGCGGCGACAGCTCCCGCAGGCCGATGATCCGGGCAAGGGTCTCGTTGACGCCGCCTGCCGCCTTGTCCATGTTGGTGTGCGCGGAAATGACGGCGATATGGGAGGCGAGCAGCTCTCCCTGCACCGAGTCGAAAGCGACCCGTTTTAAGGGATGGAAGATGACAGGATGGTGAGTCAGGATCAACTGGCAATCCTTCTCCTGCGCTTCCCGGATTGCTTCGTGGGTTATGTCCAATGTCAGCAGGCAGTTTTTCACCGGCTGCTCTCCGTTTCCGATCAGAAGTCCGACATTGTCAAAGCTCTCGCAGCTGGAAAAGGGCGCAAAGGCGTCGATTGCCGCATAAATATCATTAACAGTTGTCATGATGCTCCTCCTTTGTATCTCTTTGCAGCAAAAGCTCCTGCAGGCGGGCAATGACCATGCGGGTCTCCATAAGCTTTTCGGGGTCGGCGTTCTCCGCCTGCTGCAGGCCGCGCAGGACCTTTTGCTGCCGGGCAAGGAGTGTTTGCAGATAAATCTCCGCGTCCTCCGACTCATCCTCCCAGGAGCGCCCGATCAGTCCATAGAGCAGGTCGCAGGGACGCTTTTCCCCATCAAAACGCGCGTTGATAATGGAATAGGCTTTTCCGCCGACGGCGGCGCAGCGTTCCTTACAGATGGCAAAACCATGCTCCAAAAGCCAGGCGCGCAGGGCCGGTGACTGGGTCATCGGCTGCAAAATCAGGTTTTTGTCCTGAAGCTCCGACAGTCTGGCAGCTAATATCTCGGTGATCAAAATTCCGCCCATCCCGGCGATGAAAATGTCGGTGACGCCACTGAGGTCGACGCCCTGCAGGCCGTCGGTCAGCACCGTTTCGATCTTATCTTCCAGCCCGTTTTCCCGGATGCAGCTCTGGGCCGAACGCAGCGGCGCTTCATTGATGTCGGTCGCGATCATCGAGGCGGCGCTCCCCTGCTGCACCAGGCTGACCGCCAGGTAGCCGTGGTCGGTCCCGACGTCGATTCCCCGTCCGCCTGCTGTCATCATCCCGGCCATACAGGCCAGGCGCTTATCCAAATGAATCAAAATAGTCTCCTTTCGGGCATGAAAAACGGGCTGTGTAATCATCACAGCCCGTTTCCCTGTCACCGGAACAACCGGCAGCTTATTTGTTGGCAATATGAGCGTTGAGCTTATCCAGCAGTTCGTCGACGCTGACGCCGTGAACCATGCAGGCCTCTTCCAGGGATTCCCCTCTGGAAGCCGGGCAGCCCAGGCAGTGCATACCCATTTCCATAAAATAGGTGGCAGTCGTGCGGTCGAAATCGAGGATCTCGCCGATCGTCATCTCTTTGGTGATCGTCATTTTACGTTTCTCCTTTCGGAATGGTAGGATTTATTCCTATTCTATTATACCCCATCTGATAAAATAATCAAGAGGTTTCTCAGAAAAAAGCGTTTATATATCCCGGCCGTAGTCCAGCATCGAGAGGTCATAGGGGGTCTGCTGGTAGACAAAGTAGTTGAGCCAGTTTACATACAAAAGGTTTGCGTGGGCACGCCAGATGAATTTCGGCTCGTTTTCGGGATTGTCCCCGTCAAAATAATTATAGGGAATATCAATCGGCAGGCCCTTATCCAGATCGCGGAAATACTCTGCCGCCAGGGTTCCCCGGTCATATTCGCTGTGGCCGGTGACGAAGAACTGCCGCCCGTCATGGGTGGCGGCAATATGCACGCCGGACAGCGGCGATTCGGTCAGGATCTCCAGCTTCCCGGTCGCCAGGATATCTTCCCGCCGGCATTCGGTGTGGCGGGAATGGGGAACGAAAAACTCCTCGTCAAAGCCGCGGAGCAGCGGATGGAACGGCTGCAGCACATGGTGCGGGAAGATGCCGAACATCTTACGCGGCAGGTCATATTTCGGGACGCCGTAGTGGTAGTACATCCCGGCCTGCGCACCCCAGCAGATATGGAAGGTCGAATAGACATGGGTCTTCGACCACTCAAATATATGGCAAAGCTCCGGCCAGTAGTCGACTTGCTCAAAGGGCATCGGCTCGACCGGCGCACCGGTGATGATCATCCCGTCAAAAAATTCGTGCTCCACGTCCCGGATGGTCTTGTAAAACTTGAAAAGATGCTCCTCCGAGGTGTTGTGGGAGCGGTGCGTTTCGGTCTGGATCAGTTCGATATCAACCTGCAGCGGCGAATTGGACAGAACCCGGAGCAGCTGGGTCTCGGTCTCGATCTTTTTCGGCATCAGGTTGACAATCGCGATTTTCAGCGG
>CAMAJC010000289.1 GCA_945835425.1 uncultured Clostridia bacterium | reverse complement strand
TGCCCAGCAGCTCGTTTGCCTTGTCCAGAACGCCCGGCTTATGCTGCGCGATCGGAACGATGATGACCTGAATCGGCGCGATTGCAGGCGGCAGAACCAGGCCGTTGTCGTCGCCGTGGGTCATGATGATGCCGCCGATCAGACGGGTGGAAACACCCCAGGAGGTCTGGTGCGGGTAGGCAAGCTTGTTGTCCCTGCCGGTGAACTGAATATCAAATGCACGGGCAAAGCCGTCGCCGAAATAGTGGGTCGTGCCCGACTGGAGGGCGACGCCGTTGTGCATCATCGCTTCGATGGTGTAGGTCGCTTCTGCGCCCGCGAACTTTTCCTTCGGGGTCTTTTCGCCCTTGAGGACCGGGATTGCAAGGGAATCCTCGCAGAAACCGGCGTAGATGTTCAGCATCTGCAGGGTCTCGTTCTGCGCTTCCTCGGCGGTCTCGTGCATCGTATGACCTTCCTGCCAGAGGAATTCGGAGGTGCGCAGGAACGGACGGGTGGTCTTTTCCCAGCGCATGACCGAGCACCACTGATTGTAGAGCTTCGGCAGGTCGCGGTAGGAGTGGATAACATGAGAGAAGTGCTCGCAGAACAGCGTCTCGGAGGTCGGGCGAACGCAGAGCCGCTCGGTCAGCTCGTCCTGACCGCCGACCGTGACCCATGCACATTCAGGCGCAAAGCCGACGACATGGTCCTTTTCCTTCTGCAGAAGGCTTTCGGGGATCAGCATGGGCATATATACATTTTCATGCCCGGTCTCTTTGAAGCGGGCATCGAGGATTTTTTGGATGTTTTCCCAGATCGCGTAGCCGTAAGGGCGGAACACGATGCAGCCGCGGACGCTGGAATATTCGCAGAGCTCGGCTTTAACGACAACGTCGGTATACCATTTGGCAAAGTCGACGTCCATCGAGGTGATGGCTTCGACCATTTTTTTCTGCTGTGCCATAGGAGTATCTTCCTTTCACTTTTCACATTTCTTTTCACGGCGGTTTTTTGGGATTGGAACGCGCCGGATAGTTAATTTGATTATATCAGTTTTACAGATAGTTTGCAAGAGAAAGGCGGCGTTTCCGAAAACTTTTCAGAAAACGCCGCACATATTTATTGATTCTCTGTTTCAGCCGCAGCAAAACCGCTGTCCCACTTTACCCGCAAATACGAGAGCAGGCTGGGCACAAGCCCTGCGGCCCATGCCAGCGGCCAAGCGTACCAAAGCCCTTCCAGCCCGACAAGCTTTGCCAGTGCAGCCGCCGCTGCCACCTTCACCGCAACCTCGGCAAAAGTCGAAGCCAGCGGGATGCTCGCCCTTCCCATACCGCGCATGGCATTGGAGAAGATATAGTAAGCATAGCCCACCAGATAAAAAGTCGAAACCACGTTTAAATACTGCTTTGCAATCGGCAGCACCGCTCCCGCTTCCTCCGGCTTGATAAACATACCAGTCAGCGTCCCGCCGAAAAGACGGATCACCAGCGTGATTACCCCGCAGAAGATCACCGACAGAAGCAATGCGCTCCGTACGCCTTCACGAATACGGTGAGACTGTTTTGCGCCGTAATTCTGGGCGACGTAAGTGGAAATGCCGTTGCCGACGCTGATCATCGGCTGCAGCGCCAGGGTGTCGATCTTGCCTCCTGCGGTAAAGGCGGCCATGACCGAAGTCCCAAAGCTGTTGATCGTGCTCTGCACCGCCACCAGCCCAATTGCTGAAAACATATTCTGCAAAGCGGTGGGAACACCGATGCGGATGATGTTGATTACAACCTCTTTGTTCCAGCGGAAATTTTTCCGTTTAGGCAGCAGAAACCGGCAGCGGCGAACGATGTACACACCGCAGAAAATGGCGGAAACGGCCTGCGAAATGGCCGTCGCGATTCCAACCCCTGCAACGCCCCAGTGAAACGCAATGACAAACAGAAGGTCCAGAATAATATTCATGACCGAAGAGATGATCAGCGCGATCAGCGGCATCCGGCTGTTTCCGAGCGCCCGCAGAACATTGGAAAACAGGTTGTAAAACACCGGAGCAAAGCAGGTACCCAGGTTAATCATGCAGTAGGTGACGGCGTCCTCCATCAGCTCTGCCGGGGTATGGATCAGCGCCAGCACCTGTCTCGCCAGGGAAAGCCCTGCCAGAGAGATCACCACAGCCTCTGCCAGATGGAGAAGCAGCGCCATGCCGAAGGTGTTACGCATCATTTCTTCATTCCCCGCACCGCAGTACTGCGCCAACAGCACCGACGTACCTACACAGAAACCGATGATGAGGAAGACTGTAATGTTGATGACCGCCATATCAGCGCCGATGGCCGCCAGCGCACCGGCGCTGACAAACCGTCCGACAATAATCCCGTCAACCATACTATAAAACTGCTGAAACAGATTGCCCAGAATCATTGGGAAAATGAACCTCCACAGAATCCCAAAGGGACTTCCCTTTGTCATATCAGTACTGCCTGCCATAATAAGACTCCTTCCAAAATTCATACGCAGATACACATAAAAAAGAGTATGCAGCGGCTCGGTCACACTACCGAACCAGCTTGCATACTCTTGATGTGCTACAGTTATCTCGTGTAAAGGTATTATACCAGAAGCCGCCCACTTTGTCAAGACATTTACCTGAAAGCAACGGAAATCAACACAACAGGGACGCCTCCTCCGGAAAACGTTTTATTAAAATGAAAAGCTGGCGGCTCAGCTTTCTTCTGCGATGGATTTCACCTTTTTCTCCCGCAGGAAAGCGTAGATGATGACCAGTGCGCTGTAGGCCAGCATCATCTGCCAAGCGTTTTGAATATCGCTGAAATTGAGGATTGCGGCCATGGCGTAACCGCCCAGTGCTACCGTCGTCAGCACCATCAGCACCGGTTTTTTGACCTTGAAGCTGGTCTT
>CAMAJC010000288.1 GCA_945835425.1 uncultured Clostridia bacterium | reverse complement strand
AAAGATGCAAAACGCGGTCGCGGATTTCCTGGGTGCGGCCCTGGTTCCAGAACTGGGTGCCGATATAGCCGCAGGTGCGTCTCGCGACGTGGAGCATCCGCTGGTCGCGGTTGCCGCACTTGGGGCACTCCCAGACCAGCTTGCCGTCGTCCTCGACGACCTGAATCTCGCCGTCGTAGCCGCAGCAGCTGCAGTAATCCGACTTGGTGTTCAGCTCGGCGTACATGATGTTGTCGTAGATAAACTGCAGTACACTCATGACCGCCTCGAGGTTGTCCTGGACGTTCGGAACCTCGACATAGCTGATTGCGCCGCCGGGAGAGAGCCGCTGGAACTCGCTTTCAAATTTCAGCTTGGTAAAGGCGTCGATCTGCTCGGTGACATGGACATGGTAGCTGTTGGTGATATAGCCGCGGTCGGTGATGCCGGGGATGATGCCGAAGCGCTTCTGCAGGCAGCGGGCGAACTTATAGGTGGTCGATTCCAGCGGAGTCCCATAAAGCGAATAATCGATGTTTTCCGCCGCTTTCCATTCCCCGCACTTATCGTTCATCTTCTGCATGACTGAGAGGGCGAAGGGCTTGGCTTCGGGGTCGGTGTGGCTCTTGCCGGTCATATACTTGACACATTCATACAGCCCGGCGTAGCCCAGCGAAATGGTCGAATAGCCGCCGTAGAGGAGCTTATCGATCGTCTCGCCCGGTTTGAGTCTTGCCAGCGCGCCGTACTGCCAGAGGATCGGCGCCGCGTCGGACTTGGTGCCCAGCAGCCGTTCATGGCGCACCCGGAGTGCCCGGTGGCAGAGCTCGAGCCGTTCCTCGAAAATCCGCCAGAACGCGTCCACATCGCCGCCGGAAGAAAGCGCGACGTCGACGAGGTTGATGGTGACGACGCCCTGATTGAACCGGCCGTAGTATTTCGGCTTGCCGTTTTCATCGACATAGGGGGTCAAAAAGCTTCTGCAGCCCATGCAGGGGTAGCAGTTGCCGTTTCCGTTTTTGTCGACCTTTAACTCCAGCATCTTCTTTTCGGAGATATAGTCGGGAACCATCCGCTTGGCGGTGCATTTGGCCGCCAGCTCGGTCAGGTAATAGTAGGGAGTGCCGGGACGGACGTTGTCCTCCTCCAGCACATAGATGAGCTTCGGGAACGCCGGGGTGATCCAGACGCCGTCCTCGTTTTTGACGCCTTGATACCGCTGCTTGATCGTCTCCTCGATGATGATGGCAAGGTCGTGCTTCTCCTGCTCGTTTTTCGCTTCGCCGAGGTACATAAAGACGGTGATGAAGGGAGCCTGGCCGTTGGTGGTCATCAGGGTGACGACCTGGTACTGGATGGTCTGGACGCCGCGGGAAATCTCCGAGCGGAGTCTCGACTCGATGATCGCTTCTTTGCGTTCGGTGGGGATATCCAGCCCTTTCATTTCCTCTTCGACCTCAGCGGCGAGCTTTTTGCGGCTGACGTCGACAAAGGGTGCCAGATGGGTCAGGCTGATCGACTGGCCGCCGTACTGGCTGGAGGCGACCTGGGCGATGATCTGGGTAGCGATATTGCAGGCGGTCGAGAAGCTGTGGGGTTTTTCGATCAGGGTGCCGGAGATGACGGTGCCGTTTTGGAGCATATCCTCGAGGTTTACGAGGTCGCAGTTGTGCATATGCTGGGCGAAATAATCGGCGTCGTGGAAATGGATGATGCCATCCTTATGGGCCTGGACGATATCAGCCGGCAGCAGCAGCCGTTCGGTGAGGTCCTTGCTGACCTCGCCTGCCATATAGTCCCGCTGAACCGAGTTGACGGTGGGGTTTTTGTTGGAGTTTTCCTGCTTGACCTCCTCGTTGTTGCATTCGATCAGCGAGAGGATGCGTTCGTCGGTGGTGTTGCTCTGGCGCTTGAGGTTCTGGACGTAGCGGTAGGTGATGTAGTTGCGGGCGACGTCAAACGCTTTCTGGTCCATGATCTGGTTCTCGACCATATCCTGGACCTCTTCGACGCCCACGGCCCGGTCCAGCTTTTTGCACATCTCCTCGACATTGAAGGCGATGACGGTGATCTGTTCGGGCGAGAGGCGTGCTTCTTCGCGGGTGGCAGTATTGGCGCCGGTGACGGCCGCCTCGATCTTCCGGCGGTCGAATACGGCTTCTGCGCCGCTGCGTTTGATAATCTTCATAAATCCAGGTCCTTTCCGGCCCGCGTCCTGCGGGCGAAGATGATAAAAACTGTTGGATACTGACAAAAATCTACCGGTGCGCCAGCCCGATTCTGGGGGCTTCACCGGTACTCTTTTTCATTTTTTTAACAGATGCCTTTCGGTGTCTTGTCGTGAACAAGTCTAAATATACACCATATTTAGGCTAAAGTCAAGGATACTGATACTATATCTAGTAAAATCAGCATTATAGACAAATAATTTCAGAAAAGTTCAGAGGAGGATTTACTTGACAAACGAATGTTTATATGCTTGTTTTTCCCGTAAAAATCCTGAACCGAACAATAACCCGGCAGCCTGTTTCGCCGTCGGAACAGCCTGTTTGCGGCGGGGGTCTGCCCGTTTTTCCTGATGAACAGGGGTTTCCGGGCGGAAAATGTTCCGTCTGCGTCCGGGATTTTTGTTTATCTGCCCGCAAAATTCCGAAGGGTTACATCTTTAACCGCTGCCGTTGTGGTTTTTCTGACCGGAAACTTCTCTTTTTTATTCAGCTTTGTATAATTTCACCTTTGCATCTTAGTAAAAAAGATGGTATAATATAACTATAGTATGAAGAAAGTATGACAGGAGGTGCCTTATGTTTCAGGCAGGAGATACAGTGTTTTACGGCGGCAGCGGCGTATGCCGGATCGACGGCGTGATTTCCCGGGAATTTGGGGATGAAATGCGGGATTATTATGTCCTGACGCCGGT
>CAMAJC010000287.1 GCA_945835425.1 uncultured Clostridia bacterium | reverse complement strand
CGGATAATGACCGCGCGGCTGCCCATCGCTTTATAGATGCGCAGGAAGAAGGACAGGGACAGGGTGTGTTTCCCTCTCGCTGGATCGGAGAAAGAGGCGGTTCCCGCTTCGATGTCGATGCCGGTCAGGACAAGGCCGTGGGTGCCGATATAGGGCTTATAGGTGGTGCCGTCGGGCAGAATCCAGCGCACCGAGGAATAGCCGAATTCCCGCAGGCCGGGCGTCATCCAGACCATAACGGGATAGCCCGCCTTCAGATACCGCTCAAGCTCTTTTGCATCTGCACCGGAAACCTTTTCCGCGCGGAGAGAGCTCCCCTGCTCCGCCAGATAGCTGTTGGCAGCGGCGATGATCGGCCCTTCCAGGCAGTACCAGCCGGTATCGTCCTCGGGATTGCCGATAAAATATTCATTGGGGTCAGGGCCGTACATCTTGCCGCCCGACCAGGTAAAGTGCTTTCTGGGAAGGTATTTGGCGGACATGGTCGTATGGCTGACGGAGAAGCCGTTGTAGCGCAGCAGCTCGGTCAGAGCGGTGATTTCGCAGCCGTTGGGAAGCGCCGGCGCCTGCTTGACGACCGGGACGTCGAGCGGATGATCCGGGGATACCTCCAGTCGCCCATAGGCGTCCAGATACCATTTTCTGCCGCCGGTGGTGACGGTGCAGTTTTTCTGCATGACGCCGCTGCCGCTTAAATAATACCATTCATCTTTCCAGTTTACCCAGCTGCCTGCCGCCATTTTGCCGTTGTCGTTTAAATAGTACCAGTTTCCGTTCCATTCCAGCCACTCGCCGGAGAGCATCCGTCCGTCATCACCCAAATAATACCAGCCGTTCTCCTCAAACCAGCCGGTCATCAGGTTGCCGTCTGTGTCCAGACGGAGCCAGGTTCCGTCTTCCTCCTGGTACCAGCAGCCGAGGCTGCAGACACCGTTTTCATTAAAATAATATGTACGTCCGTCAACCGTCTGTTTTCCGGTCAAGAGAGTGCCGTCTGCGGAAGCATAATACCGGTCTTCCCCCAGGTAAAACCATTCATCCTCCATCATCCGGTGGGTATCGGGGTCAAAATAGTAAAGGCTGCCGTCAATTTCCAGCATCCCTTCGGCATATCCGCCGCCTTTTAATCGGTAGCGGGTGCCAATTTTGGTGGTGACAAATTTCCCGGAGACCGTCTGAGTTTCTTCGGAGGCTGTCCCGGCGTAAACCGGCAGGCAGGGATTTGCAGTTAAAACCGTCAGCAGGGTGAGCGTAAGGCAGGCTGCCTTTTGCAGGCCGTGCAGTTTCATGGAAAAATCGCTCCTTTTATTTGTATCGGAAACAGCGTTTCCTGATTTTGTCGAATACAGTTCCTTTCTATTATACACGACTTTGCGGGTTTCGGGTAGTACTTTTTTTCAATCTGCTGCCTGTTTTTCCAAAAAAACGAGACCCGGGTGCAGCAACTGCCGCACCCGGGTCTCACTAAACTGCATGCACTCATGCGCGATTTACGATCCGGACCGATTCGACGCCCTCCGGCATATTTCCCATGCCGCGCAGGGCTTTGATACATTGGCCGTCCAGGAAGGACTTCCGATCCTCCGGAAGACTTTTGTCGGTGTAGATAATCTCATATTCTACGACCTTCCGTTTTCTTTCGTGTTCTGCTGTTCTCATATACTTTTCTCCTTTCCAATCTATGCGGGCATGAGACAGATGTCCCTGTGTATCCATAAACGGATAAGAATTCCATGTCACACACGCCCTTTCGCAGTCATTTTCTGAAGTGCGCGCTCCCTGTGGCCGATGAAAAAACCTGCACCGTGAAGGTACAGGTTTTTTGCCAATAAGGTAACAGCATAATTGCGCGTAGCTTCATTGTCTACATTATAGCAGAAAAGAGCTGCATTGTCAATACAGACAAAATAAATTCATAAATGTAAAATCCAGTTGTAAAAAATGTAAGAATTTGTCGAAAATCAGGAGAGCAGCGCCGTCTGCAATTCTTCTAGGATCGCAGTAAACCAGGCCATATCGGCGTCTTCTCCGACCGAAAAAACGGCTTTATATAAGAGCGGAGCCTTCTCCCTTGCAGCAGTGTCTGCGCAGAGCTTTCGGGCCAAAGTTAAAATATCCTGTTTAATCTGCCGGACATCTTCGCCATCCCGTTCCATCTCCTCCGTGGTCATATCCGCTCTGCGGCCGCAGGGATGCCGGCAGACCATACAGTCCGGCAGCAGCACCGCCTTTTCCGCGTGAAGGGCGGCAATCTGGTAGCGCAGTTCCCTTTCATCCGCTGATACAGGGGTCAAAAGGGCCGCTTTAAAAACGGAGAAGGTTTCCTCTGTCGGCTCGGCTCCGTCGACACAGCGGGCAAGGCCGACAAGCGCACCGGTCAGCTTCTGTTCCCAGCTGCTCAAGGATTGACCTCACCCTTGGTCGAGATGACCGTCACGTCCATCGGGATGTTCAGGCCGGAAGTTTCGATTGCCTTGCGCACCATCATGACCATGCCGCCGCAGCAGGGCACTTCCATCCGGACGACTTTGATCGAGCGGACATTGTTGCGGGCAAGGATTTTGGAAAGCTTTTCGCTGTAGTCGATGTTGTCCAGCTTGGTGCAGCCGATCAGAACGGTACGGCCTTTGGTCAGCTCGCGGAAATTGCCGTGGGCAAAAGCGGTGCAGTCGGCGGCGACAAGCAGGTCGCAGTTATCAAAATAAGGAGCGGAGACCGGTGCCAGTTTAATCTGGATAGGCCACATACCCAGAGCCGGCGCATCGTCGGTGGGCTCCGCTTTATCCGGGCTCAGCCGCGCCTGAACAGCCGCTTCGTCAAAGGGATCCGCTTCCCGTTCTTCAATCGTAATCGCGTCTGCGGGGCACGCAGGCAGGCAGGCGCCCAAACCGTCGCAGTAATCATCCCGGATCAGCTTTGCCTTTCCATTCACCATCTCAATCGCGCCT
>CAMAJC010000286.1 GCA_945835425.1 uncultured Clostridia bacterium | reverse complement strand
CACAGCACCGACGCCATACACCCGGTCGCCGTAATCTGCGCCAGCATCGGCGTTCCGCCGGTAACCCGGACAATCCGTTCCCTATCCGAAACAAAATCAGTCTCCCCAGTGACCGCGGCGGTGCAGGAAAACATCTGCGCCGCCTGTATCGCCGCCTTTTCAGGTTCATTCTCGCCAGTCAGGAAGCCGATCTCCGACCGGTTGCCCTTGAGGACGGTGACAACGCCGGTCGCCATAATCTCCCTAAGCGCCTGCTGCCGGAATGTGCTTCCACCGATCCCAACCGGGTCGAGCAGAACCGGGATGCCCTTCTCTTTCGCCACATGACAGGAGCGCAGAATCGCTTCCTTTTTATCTCTGCTGAGCATCCCAAGGCTGACCGAAAGGGCGTCAGCGCGGGCTGTGATCTCTGCCGATTCCTCCGGCGCCTCCGCCATAACCGGCCTTGCGCCCAGCGCCAGCAGGATATTGGCGCAGTCGTTCAGCGCGACCCCGTTGGTGATACAATGGACAAGCGGACTTTTCTCCCGCACAAGGCGCAGCGCATCCGAAAAAACGCCTGCTTTCAGCTCCTCCATCATTTCTCGATCGGCTGGAAATCGTCGCAGAACTCGACCGTCTCGCCGTTCATAATCTTGTTGACCGTCCGGACGGCGCACATCTTGCCGCACATCGAGCAGGAATGTTTGTCTGCGGGCGGAACGGAATTATAGTAATCCCGCGCTTTTTTCGGGTCAAGAGCGAGGGCGAACTGCGCCTCCCAGTCGAGCTTATGCCGCGCGTCAGCCATCTTGTTGTCCCAATCCCGCGCGCCGGGCAGGCCGTTTGCGATATCAGCGGCATGGGCAGCGATCTTGGAAGCGATGATGCCCTCTCTTACGTCGGACAAATCCGGCAGCCGCAGGTGCTCCGCCGGGGTGACATAGCAGAGGAAGTTGGCACCAAAACTGGCCGCGATTGCGCCGCCGATAGCCGAGGTGATATGGTCATAACCGGGCGCAATATCGGTGACGATCGGCCCGAGGACGTAGAAAGGTGCGCCGTGGCAGATGCGCTTTTCCATCTGCATATTGGCGGCGATTTCGTTGATAGCCATATGTCCGGGGCCTTCGACCATGACCTGCACATCCTTGCCCCATGCCCGCTCGGTCAGATACCCCAGCTCCAGCAGCTCGCCGACCTGTGCGCCGTCGGTGGAATCGTCGATGCAGCCCGGCCGCATGGCGTCGCCCAGGGAAATGGTCACGTCGTATGCCCGCAGGATGTCCAGCACGTCGTCATAATATTCATACATCGGGTTTTCGCGGCCCGTCATCTCCATCCAGGCATACAGCAGCGAGCCACCGCGGGAAACGATGTTCATCCGTCTGCCCTCGCGCTTAAAGGCCTCGACAGCCCGGCGGTTGATGCCGGCATGGATGGTCATGAAGTCGACGCCCTCCTTGGCGTGGGCCTCAATAACCCGCAGGAAGTCGGAAACGGTGATGTCCCGCAGGTCCTTTTCCAGATAACCGATTGCGTCATACATCGGAACCGTGCCGATCATCGCCGGAGAATAATCGACCAGCGCCTTACGGAAATCGCGGGTCTTGCCGTAGTTGGACAGGTCCATGATCGCCTCCGCGCCCATTTCGACCGCCATTTTAACCTTGTTCATCTCCTGGGTGTAGTCGATGCAGTCGCCGCTGATGCCGAGGTTGACGTTGATTTTGGTGCGCAGCCCGTCGCCGATGCCCTCAGCCGACAGAGATTTGTGCATGATATTCGCCGGAATCGCGACGGTACCGGCCGCGACCTTCTGCATCAGGAGATTCACGTCGATGTTTTCCTTTTTCGCGACCGTCTCCATCTGCGGGGTGACAATGCCGTGTCTTGCAGCTTCCATCTGGGTATGATAGTTCATAATATAGCTTCCTTTCTTAATTATAGCAGTACTGAATTAGTGTGAAGAGTGAAGAGTGGAGAGTGGAGTTATGGTGCGCCGCGGATCGCGGCGCGATTGAATAACACCGTTCCCGCAAGGAAAATAAGCAATCACTGAAAACTCTGTTCCCGCACGATTTTTAGTGTTTAGTTTATGTTCGCCGAAAATTCAGACACTTCAAATTCGAGCGGAGCAGCGTGTAGGACAATTGTTTTCTTCCGAGCGTGCACAAATTATTTAAATCATGGCGCGAACCGCGCCATACATTCACTTCACTCTCCACTCTCCACACTTCACTCTGAACCAAAGCTCTCCACTCTCCACACTCCACTCTTAGAAAAGGCTTGCTGCGCCGTGGTTTAGCGGCCCATGCCCATGTCCCATCGCGAGGGCGTGGAGCATTGCCTGCGTGAGGAAAGATTTGCCCTGTGCGACCGCTTCCCGCAGCGGCAGTCCCCGTGCGAGCGCCGCGGCGATAGCGGATGAGAGGGTGCAGCCGGTGCCGTGGGTGTGGATGGTGTCGATGCGGACGGCGTCGAAGTGGGTGAAGGTTTCGCCGTCAAAGAGGAGGTCGTCGGCGTTTCCGGAGAGGTGCCCGCCTTTGATGAGGACGGCCTTTGCGCCCATTCCGCAGAGGGTCCGCGCTGCCTTTTCGCGGGCAGACTCGTCCTCAATTGGGATGCCGGTCAGCAGCTCCGCTTCCGGGACATTGGGCGTCAGCAGCGTGACCATCGGCAGCAGTTCTTCCTTAAAATATGCGACTGCTTCCGGCTGCAAAAGCGGTGTACCGTCCTTTGCCGCCATGACCGGGTCAATGACCAGCTGCGGCGGCCGGTACCGCTTCAAGCCTTCCGTTACCGCCTGAATCTGCGGCAAGCCCGAGAGCATCCCGACTTTGACGGCAGCAGGCGGAATGTCGCTGCACACCGACTCGATCTGAGCCAGAATGATTTCACCCGGCAGGTCGTGCACCAGCTGAACGCCGGTCGTGTTTTCCGCCACCACCGAGGTAATGACGCTCATCCCGTAGACCCCGCAGCGGAT
>CAMAJC010000285.1 GCA_945835425.1 uncultured Clostridia bacterium | reverse complement strand
AAGCCCTTGACAACAGTCCGAAATCAGACTATACTATACACAGTCCGCTTTCGGACTGAAAAGGAGGAAGAACGATGGACGATAAACGCCTGCAGAGCTGGAAATTTTCCACCCTGCTTTTTCGGATCGACGGCCTCTATGACCAGTGGGCCAAACGCACCGGTGAGACCGGCAACACCCTTGCGTTTTTTTATGCCCTGGAAAGCGGGAGACCGTACACCCAGAAGCAGCTCAGCGAGGAGTTTCTGATTCCCAAGCAGACCCTCAACAGCATTGTCAAGGACTGCGTTGCCAAAGGGTATATCCGGCTCACACCATCGCCGGAAAACCACCGGGAAAAGCTTCTCTGCCTGACGGAGGCCGGACAGGAATATATCGATCGGTTTCTCGCGCCGCTGCTGGCTATTGAGCAGTACGCCGTCGGGCAGATGGAACAGGCTTGCGGCGACGCGGTCATGAAAGGGCTGGAAATCTTCTGTGACGCTTTCCGGCAGCAGATGGACAAGGAGGATGCAAAATGAACGAGAGTCTCGACCGCAAAATCACGACCGGCAGTCTTTTGCGGTTTGCCATGCCGACCATTATTTCCAACGTTTTTATGGGCCTGTACTCGACGGTGGACGGCGTATTCGTCTCGCGGCTGGTCGGGACGGACGCTTTGTCGGCGGTCAATATCATGATGCCGGTCATTATGTTTTCCAATGCGGTCGGCGCCATGCTCGGCTCAGGCGGCAACGCGATCATTGCCCGCAAGCTGGGCGAAGGGAAGGAGCAGGAGGCCAGAGAGGACCTTACGTTTTTGTCGCTGATTATGGTGCTGTCCAGCATCGTCCTGGTGGTGCTGGGGCTGATTTTTATCCGGCCGCTGATTTATTTTCTCGGCGCGGACGAGGCGCTGTACCCTTATTGCTACGCCTATGCGATTCCGTCGCTGGTAATCATGCCGCTCTCGATTTTCGGCATGATGTCCCAGCTGACCTTTATCTCGGTCGGTAAGCCGAACCTTGGGCTAATCACATCGGTCATGGGCGGCGTCACCAACATGGTGCTGGATTACCTGCTGATCGCGGTATTTGACATGGGCATTGCAGGCGCAGCGATTGCCACCGGTCTGGGCTTTTCGGTACCGGCTCTGGCAGGGATATTCTATTTCCTGTTTAACCGGAAGGGCAGCCTGTATTTCGTGCGGCCCAAAGCACGGCCGTGGGTTCTCCTCAAAAGCTGCACCAACGGCTCGTCCGAGATGGTGACCAGCCTTTCCAACGGCGTTGTGACCATCCTGTTTAATAACGTTCTGATGCGGCTGGCAGGCTCGGACGGTGTCGCGGCCATCACGATTATCCTATATGCCCACGGCATACTTTCTTCCGCTTATATGGGCTATTCTTTCGGCATCGCGCCGGTCATCAGCTACAACTACGGCAAGCAGGACCACGGACGGCTGCAGGCCATTTATCGTATCAGCCTGCGGATGATCGCCGTTTTCAGCGTATGCATCTTTATCATCAGCCAGCTGTGCGCAGACCTGTTGGTGGGCATCTTCGCCGGGGACAACCAGTCGGTTCGGGAGCTGGCTCTGTCGGGATTTCGGATGTTTGCCTCCTGCTTTTTGTTTATCGGCTTTAATATATTCAGCTCGGCAATGTTTACCGCCCTGTCCAATGGACGTATTTCGGCAATCCTGTCCACCTGCCGCAATCTCATATTTATCGTGATCGTCACCCTGCTGCTGCCGCTGTTCATCGGCGTGACCGGCGTCTGGCTGGCGATTCCGATCGCGGAGCTGCTGGGGCTGGGCATGACAGTCTATTATTTCCGGAAGATGAAAGGGAAATATCATTACGCATAAAGGATAAAATACGCCTTCCCTCTTGATTTTGCCCATGGGAGGGCGTATAATAAAAGCGGAAACCGTGCAGGGGCACAGTGCCGCCTGTGCGAGAAAACGACTGCTGTCAGGAGGTAATTTACGATGCTGCTCGAAACGCTCAAACAGAAAAACCCCGGACTTCCTTTTTACTCGGTCCATGACCCGATCTTCAAAAAATACGGCAAGGTGCTGAAAATGGACCTTGCCGACCTGGCCGACGCCGTAGCCGCCCTGCCGATGCCGGAAGCGGGAAGCGCCTATGAACCTTCCATTCCCTCGCTGGAAGTCTGCCCTTCCGCCGCAGAGGTCTCCAGAGTGCTGTACGGCGAGATGCCCTCGCAGGCAGGCTGCTGCTGGGGTTACAACTCCCAGATGGACGCGCTGGAATGGCATCAGGGCAGCGAGATTAACCTCGCGGTCGGTCAGCCGCTGGTACTGCTGCTGGCGACCCTGTTCGATGTGGAGAACGACAAGCTGGACGCAGGTAAGGTCGCCGCTTTCGTTCTGGAACCGGGCGAAGCGATTGAAGTTTACGGCACGACGCTGCATTACTGTCCCTGCCAGGTCAGCGATGAAGGCTTCCGCTGCCTCGTCTGCCTGCCGAAGGACACCAACACCGCTCTGAAGCTGCCTCATGAGGACAAACGGCTGACCGCCAACAACAAGTGGCTGCTGGCTCATGAGGACTGCGAAAAGCTCCTCGACAGCGGCGCGCAGGCCGGTATCTACGGCGAGAACTGGATCGTCAGATATTAAAATGTAAGCTGTAAATTCCCCTGTACCGGTTGAAAGGTACAGGGGAATTTATTTGTTCTATTTTCACTTTATATAGTCCAAATATCCAGAAGACAAAAATTATCAACAAAAATTTGTGCAAAAACACTCACAAAAATTCTTGACATGGTCAGACACACCTGATATACTTATGATAGTAAGTACTTACAAACAATGGAGAGACGCATGGAAAATAACAAAAGAATACCCAGCAGTGTCCGCAGAGAGCAGATTCTGGATGCGGCATGTGAACTGTTTGCAGAGTTTGGCTTCAATGGAACAACGACGAAACAGTTGGCTGAAAAGGTCGGATGCAGCGAAACAATTATTTTTCGCATT
>CAMAJC010000284.1 GCA_945835425.1 uncultured Clostridia bacterium | reverse complement strand
ATTGTATAATGTTTTATACATATATTGTGGGTTATCGCAGTTTCGAGAAAACATGCGTATAAAATAGAAGGAGTGTAGTTTTATGTCTATGGAAATGATCCGTGTGCTGCCCGATCCCGAAGCGATCAAGGTGCAGTACGCCCTGTCGGAAGAACTGACCCGGAAAAAAGCCGAAAGAGACGAGGAGATCGCAAAGGTCTTCCGGGGCGAATCGGACAAGTTTATTATGATCATCGGGCCCTGCTCGGCTGACCGCGAGGACGCGGTGCTGGAATATATCCACCGGCTGGCGAAAGTACAGGAGCAGGTCAAGGATAAAATCCTGATCATCCCCCGCATCTACACCAACAAACCCCGCACCACCGGCGACGGCTACAAGGGTATGCTCCATCAGCCCGACCCCACCAAGGGCGCCGATATGCTGTCCGGCCTGCTGGCGATCCGCCATCTGCACACCCAGGCCTTTGAGGACACCGGCATGACCTGTGCCGACGAGATGCTCTACCCGGAGAACTACGCGTTCCTGTCGGACGTTCTGGGCTATGTCGCGGTCGGCGCGCGCTCGGTCGAGAACCAGCAGCACCGTCTGGTCGCGTCCGGCATCGACCTGCCGGTCGGCATGAAGAACCCGACCTCCGGCGACCTGACCGTCATGATCAACTCGATCACCGCAGCTCAGCACAGCCACACCTTCCTTTACCGCAACACCGAGGTCAAAACCACCGGCAACCCCCTGGCTCACGCAATTCTGCGCGGCTCGGTCAATGCCTACGGCCGCACACAGCCCAACTACCACTATGAAGACCTGAGCCGTCTGTACGAGATGTACGCTGCCAAGGGTCTTGAGAACATGGCACTGATCGTCGACGCCAACCACTCCAACTCCGGCAAGAAGTACCTCGAGCAGATCCGCATCTCCAACGAGGTTCTCCACAGCTGCCGCCATTCCGCCGATATCAAGCGGATGGTCAAGGGCCTGATGATCGAGAGCTATCTCGAAGACGGCTGCCAGAAGGTCGAAGAGGGCGTTTACGGCAAGTCGATCACCGACCCCTGCCTCGGCTGGGAGAAGACCGAGCAGCTGCTCTTAAGCATTGCCGACCAGCTGTAATTACATAAACCGCTACAGGCGGGCGAAACGGGTTTCCTTTTCGTCCGCCTTTTTCCGGTGTAAAGGAGAAAAGCCTATGCGTCCCATTTCCACCCTCACTGCGCAGGAAATTTCCGGCGTTAAGTACATCCTCCACGACATCGACGACACCATCACCAACGACGGCAAGCTCCTTCCGGAGAGCTATGCGGCCCTGTGGGAGCTGTCCCGGGCAGGGTACAAGGTGATTCCGGTCACCGGACGGCCTGCGGGCTGGTGCGACCTGATTCTGCGGGAGTGGCCGGCAGCGGCGGTCGTCGGGGAGAACGGCGCGTTTGTCGATTATTTTGACGGCGCGGATAAAAAGCGCTTTTTCCATCCGGCGGTCCCGCGTGAGCGGCTGTCCGAAAAGCTTGCGGAGATTCGGGATGCCTGCCTGACCGGTGTGCCCGGCTGCCGGGTTTCGCAGGATCAGCATTACCGCATCTGCGACCTTGCGATTGATTTCAATGAGGATGTCCATCTTGGCCTCGCAGCCGCCGAGAAGATCAAGGCCATCTGCGAAGCCCACGGCGCCATCGCCAAAGTCAGTTCGATTCATGTCAACACCTGGTTCGGAGATTACTCCAAGGTGGAGATGGCCTGCCTGTTCCTGCGCGAGGTCTGGGGAGAGGACGAGCTGGAAAAGAAGGTCATCTTCTTCGGCGATTCGCCCAACGATGAGCCGATGTTTGCCCATTTCCCGCTGTCGGTCGGCGTTGCGAATATTAAACCCTTTGAGAGCACACTGGAGCATCTGCCCGCTTTTGTCACCGAAGGGGAAGGCGGCATCGGTTTTGCCGAAGCGGCAAGGTTATTGACCAGCCTGCGGAAATAAACAGACGATAAAACGCTTCCATCCTTTTGTGGGTGGAAGCACAGGCTGACGATAAAATAGAAACTATTCCCGCCCTCTCCGGCCTACGGCCACCTCTCCCAAAGGGAGAGGCCTTGGCAACATCCGGGTAGATGCAGGATTGACCGGCATTTGTGCCGCTTTCTGTCTTTGCCAAAGGCTCCCACTTTGGGGGAGCTGGCAGCCATTAGGCTGACTGAGAGGGCTTACTCCCGGTTTTCCAACAGTAAAACGCTTCCATCCTTTTGCGAATGGAAGCGTTTTTCTCATTTTTTATCATTATTTTCCCGGTCCATCTCCGCCAGCTGGTAGCAGAGAATCGACAGCGAATCGCCCAGATGGACGTTTTCCACGACGATCCCTTCATAGTCCAGCAGCAGGTCATAGTGGGAAAAATTCCAAAATCCCTTGATACCCAGCGCCACCAGGTCGCGCGAAAGCTTGATTGCCGCCTCCTTGGGAATGCAGAGGATTGCGACGGTCGGATGGTTGCGGACGCAGAAATCGTACAGGGCGGTGCTGTTCTGGATGGTGATGCCGGCGATCTGCCGTCCGATCAGCTCGGGGTTGCAGTCGAAAATGCCGGTCAGATCAAATCCGCGGGATGCAAAATCCATATGCTGGGTAATCGCGCGGCCGAGGTTTCCGGCGCCGATGAGAATCGTCTTGCGCGGCGTGCCCAGCCCCATAATCCGGCCGATCTCCTCATAGAGGGACTTGACGTTGTAGCCGTAGCCCTGCTGGCCGAAGCCGCCGAAGCAGTTTAAGTCCTGCCGGATCTGGGAGGCGGTGAGTCCCATTTTTCTGGCCAGATCGCCCGATGAAATCCGGACGGTGCCTGCTTCGCTCAGTTCCCGCAGGAAGCGGTAATAGCGGGGAAGCCTGCGGATAACAGACGCTGATACACTACCTTTAGCCATGAACGGTTCTCTCCTTATATCAAATTATCCAATAAACCTCCGTTTTGCGATGGAATAAAATGGACAAAATCGACGGTTCTCTCTTA
>CAMAJC010000283.1 GCA_945835425.1 uncultured Clostridia bacterium | reverse complement strand
GCGACGGCCTGATGCTGGGCATCTGCAACGGTTTCCAGGCGCTGGTCAAGCTGGGGCTGGTACCCTTCGGCGAGATCGTCGAGATGGAGGACAATTCCCCCACTCTGACCTTCAACTCGATCGGCCGCCATCAGTCGATGATGGTCAAGACCCGCATCGCCTCCAACAAGTCGCCCTGGCTGTACAACACCTCGGTCGGCGATTACCATTCCATCCCGATCTCCCACGGCGAAGGTCGCTTCATCGCAACGCCTGAACTGGTCGCCCAGATGGCGGCAAACGGCCAGATTGCGACCCAGTATGTCGACCTGGAAGGCAATCCCACCTACGACATCCACTTCAACCCCAACGCCTCTGTCATGGCTATCGAGGGCATCACCTCTCCCGACGGCAGAGTCCTGGGCAAGATGGGCCACAGCGAACGTGTTGTCGGCAAGGATATCGCCAAGAACATCGACGGCGAAAAGGATCAGCTGATCTTCAAGAGCGGCGTCGAATACTTCAAATAATATACACGCAGAAACCTCTGATTGATTCGGCTTTATCTCCCTTCGGAAAAGCCTTTAAGCAAAGATGCCTTAACACAGCCGGTTCGGCGGACGGAACTTTTCGCCTGCCGAACCGGCTGCTTTTTTCCTGTATTCCCTGGGTACCCAATTTTTTTGCAAAGGGTGTTGAATATGAATAAGCGTATGAAAAAGCTGACGGCGGTTCTGCTGTCGGCAGTTATGGCTCTGTCCGCCGCGATGCCCGCAGCTGCGGAAAGCTTTACAATCACCAATTCTTACCACTGGGACGGCGAAAAGTGGGTCGAATTTTCGTCCGACACCGGCAGCACCATCTCCAAAACCGACCGGGCTTCCCTGCTGAAAAAGCTGAAAAGCGAGTCCGGCTGGGTGGAGCTGGAAGGCAGCTGGTACTTTGTCAAGGACGGCGAACCGGTCACCGGCTGGCTGAAGGACGGCGGCAAATGGTACTATCTGGACGCGGACGGCGTTATGCAGACCGGCTGGCTCAACGAGGGCGGCGTTACCTACTACCTTTCCGGCAGCGGCGCCATGAAGACCGGTTGGGTGCAGGTTGAGGGCAGCTGGTACTTCTTCGGCGGCAGCGGCGCGATGAAAACCGGCTGGCTGCAGCAGGGCAGCAAATGGTACTACCTCTCGCCCCAGAACGGCGTCATGGCCACCGGCACCCGCACAATCGGCGGCAAGACCCACTCCTTTAACAGCAGCGGCGTCTGGACCGGCGAAACGGCTGCCGCGACAAATCCCGCAGGCGGCATCAAAAATATCCTCAACAGCGCGCCGCTCCATCCGCAGTATTCCGTCAGCGACCGGCTGAATAAGGATGTGGGAAAGCTGATGGACGCGATCCTGACCGACGATATGGACACCTATACCAAGGTGCGCACGGTTTTTGACTATATGATCGAAAACTACACCTATGGGCTGAGCGGCCTTGACATTCTGCTGAATGATGAGGAAATGTTCGCGCTGTACTTCTCCGGCGGCACCAACGAGTATATGGCGGTCGAGATTCTTGAGACCGGCGTTGGCGTCTGCGACAACTACTCGGCAGCCTTTGCGGCAGTCATGCGGGCGATCGGCCTCGACTGCGAGGTTGTTTACGGCGTCGCCTATACGACTTCCGGTTCCGGCTCCGGCCACGCCTGGACGGTCATCACCGTAAACGGCACCGAATACATCTTCGACCCGCAGATCGAGCAGAACATCGCTCTCCGCGACGGCACTGTCCATTACTACCGGTTCGGCCCGACCTACGCCTCCATTCCCGGGCGCTATGACGTCAGCGGCTATATTCCCTTCCTCTCATAAATATGAAAAGACGGACGAGGTTTTCCCCGTCCGTTTTGCTTTTGGAAAGAGTTCAGCATTCTCCTCCGATATACCTTTCCGCCATTTGCACAGCCACGGCGCCGTCTGCCGCGGCGGTGACCACCTGCCGCAGCGGTTTTGTCCGCACATCCCCGACCGCATACACGCCGGGGATATTGGTTTCCGCAGATTCACCGGCCACGATATATCCACTCTTATCCAGCTCCAGCTGCCCTGCAGCCAGCTCAGTTGCAGGCTTTCTGCCCACGGCCACAAATAGGCCGTCGCAGCCAAGGTCGGTTTCCGCGCCGGTATGCACATCCTGCAGCCGTACGCCTGTCAGCCTTTCTCCATAGAGCAATCCGCTCACAACGCTGTTCCAGCGAAACTCCACATTCCCGGCTGCCATCAGCGGCTGATGGTAAACTCTCGTCGCCCTGAGCCTGTCCCGGCGATGGACGAGGATGACCTTTTTGGCGACGCGGCTCAGGAGAAGAGCGTCCGCAGCAGCCGTATCACCGCCGCCCACGACCACAACTGTCCTGCCTTTATAAAACATCCCGTCGCAGGCGGCGCAGTAGCTGACCCCGCGCCCGACCAGTTCCTTTTCCATCGGCACGCCCAGCTCTCTGGGGCTGGCGCCGGTAGCAACTACCACGGTTTTGCCGTAAAAGGTGCCCGCAGTGGTTTTCACGGCCTTGGGGTCTGTCTTCAGATCGGCTGAGAGGGCCTCTGCCAGCTTTGTCTCGCCGCCGAACCGTTCTGCCTGCCTCCGCATTTTCTCAGCCAGCAAAAAACCGTCCACCCCGTCCTCAAAACCGGGGTAATTATCGATTTGTGTGGTCAGGGCCATCTGCCCGCCTGCGGACAGCTTTTCCAGCAAAAGCGCGTCCAGGCCGGCTCTTGCGGCATATAAAGCCGCCGTGTAACCGCCTGGGCCGCCGCCGATAATCAGCATATCATAAACATGGTTTTCTTTCATGGGCAAAATCTTCCTTTCCGCAGCAGAATGGAATAGCGGTTTTCATTTTTATGTCTATATTCTGCCCCGGAAAAGCCGGAAAAAACAAGACGGACGAGGTGCTTTTCAGCTTTCCCGTCCGTTTTCATTTTATTTCCCGCCAAAAAACGCGGTGATTTCCTGAACACCTCTGACGGCGTCCGGGTCTTCCATCGCCGGGATATCGTCC
>CAMAJC010000282.1 GCA_945835425.1 uncultured Clostridia bacterium | reverse complement strand
AAAGTGAATAGCTAAAAAATCCCCTCCTGAGAAATCGGGAGGGGATTTTTGCGCGTCCTGACGAAAAAGGGCTTGACAAATCGGCAAAATCGACTATAATATGAGAGTAACTCTCAATTTATCGAAAGGAGCCGGATGATGGCATACCAGACTGAACAGAAAAAAGTCCTTTTAGACTACCTTTGCCGCCACAGCGAAGAGGCGTTTTCCATCGACGAGCTGGCCGACGCCATGCAGGCCGAAAACCTGCCCGCTGTCCCCGGCAAAAGCACCCTCTACCGCCTGATGCCGCAGCTGGTCGAGGAAGGCCGCGTCAAGCGCTTCACCAAGGGCCACAGCCGCCATTTCCTTTATCAGATGGTTTCCTGCACCCACTGCTGCGACCATCTGCATCTGCGGTGCACCGTCTGCGGGCGGCTCTACCACATGGAAGACCAGGAAAGCGCGCAAATCGTCCGGCAGATACTGGAAAAACACCACTTCGCCGTCGACGGCGCAGATACGATTTTGATGGGCTGCTGCGAAGGCTGCCGGAAAGGAAACCAGAAATGAAGAAAATAATCGCTGCACTGGCGGCTTTTCTCCTGCTGCTGACCGGCTGTTCGGCCGGAGAAACCGGCGGCTCAGACGGCCTTAAGGTCGTCGCGGCCATCTTCCCGGCTTATGACTGGGCCGCAAACCTGATGGAAGGAACCGGCCTGACGCCGGTGCTCCTGATGAAAAACGGCGTCGATATGCACAGCTTCCAGCCCACCGCCGCCGATATCGTCTCGCTGTCGGATGCCGATTTGTTTATTTATGTAGGCGGTGAATCGGACGCATGGGTGGAGGACGCGCTGAAAAATGCGCGCAACGAGGACATGATCGCCCTGAACATGATGGATATCCTCGCGGACGCCGTCCAGCATGAGGAGCATATCGAGGGGATGGAGTCCGACCACGCCTATGAACATGACCATGAGGAAGAAGAATATGACGAGCATGTCTGGCTGTCGTTCACAAACGCGGAGAGCGTCTGTGCGGCGATTTCCGACGCGCTCTGCCGGATAGATGAGGAACACGCGGAAACTTACGAGGCGAATCTGGCGGCCTATACGGACGCGCTGGAGGCGCTGGACGCGGAATATAAAGCGGCTGTATCGGAAGCGCCGCTCCAAACCGTGCTGTTCGGCGACCGGTTCCCGTTTCTCTATTTGATGGAAGAATACGGACTGGAATACTTCGCCGCTTTCCCCGGCTGCTCCGCTGAGACGGAGGCCAGCTTTGCGACGGTTTCGTTCCTGGCCGGGAAGGTCGATGAGCTGTCGCTCCCGGCGGTACTGACCATCGACGGCAGCGACCGGAAGATTGCCCAGACTATTGTCCAGAACACCGCTGCGGGTGACGCCGAAATCCTGACCCTCGACTCGATGCAGTCGGTGACGGACGAGCAGATCGCCGGCGGGGTCAGCTACCTTTCGATCATGGAAGAAAACCTGTCGGTGCTGAAAAAGGCGCTGGGGACGCCGTAAGGAGGGATTTTGTGGCACAGCTTATCTGCAAAGACGTGACCCTCGGCTATGAGGGCAAGCCGGTGGTCAAGGGGCTGGATTTTACCGTCGGGAGCGGTGATTACCTCTGCATTGTCGGCGAAAACGGCTCCGGAAAGAGTACGCTCATTAAAACGCTTCTGCGGCTGCATCCGGTCATGTCCGGCAGCATCGAAACCGGAGACGGGCTGGAGGACCGTGAAATCGGCTACCTTCCGCAGCAGACGCTGGTTCAGCGGGATTTTCCCGCGTCGGTCATCGAGATTGTTCAGTCGGGACTGCTGGGACGCTGCGGGCTGCGGCCTTTCTATCGGAAGGAAGAGCGGCAGCTGGCGAGGCAGAATATGGAGCGGCTGGGAATCAGCCATCTGGCACACCGCTGCTACCGCGAGCTTTCCGGAGGACAGCAGCAGCGGGTGCTTCTGGCACGGGCGCTCTGCGCGACCCGGAAGATGCTGCTGCTGGATGAACCGGTGGCTGGGCTGGACCCGAAGGCGACGGCGGAAATGTACGAACTGGTGGCGGAACTGAACAAAAAGGACGGCATCACGATCATCATGGTCTCCCACGATATCGACGCGGCGCTCCGCTACGCCTCCCATGTCCTCCATGTCGGCGACGAGCCTTTTTGGGGAACCCGGGAAGAGTACCTGCAAAGCGGCCTTGCCGGGCGGTTTATGATCGGAGGTGGGCAGGATGCTTGAGACTCTTGCGGTTTATTTCAGTTATCCGTTTGTGCGGTACGCGCTGATCGTCGGGGTGCTGATTGCCCTGTCGTCGTCGCTGCTGGGCGTGACGCTGGTGCTCAAACGCTTTTCGTTCATCGGCGACGGGCTGTCCCATGTGGCTTTCGGCGCCATTGCCGTGGCGACGATTCTCGGCGTCAGCAACAATATGATCGTCGTCATGCCGGTCACGATCCTTGCGGCAGTCCTGCTGCTCCACACCGGCCAGAACACCAAGATCAAGGGCGACGCGGCGATCGCGATGATATCGGTCGGCGCGCTGGCGCTGGGGTATCTGCTGCTGAATATCTTCTCCAAGTCGACCAACATCAGCGGCGATGTCTGCTCCACCCTGTTCGGCTCGACGGCGATTCTTACCTTGACCAAACTGGACGTCTGGCTCTGCATCGGGATTTCGGTGCTGGTCATCGCCGTTTTCCTGCTGTTTTATCACAAGATTTTCGCCGTGACCTTTGACGAGACCTTCTCTCAGGCCACCGGCATCCATGCGGGACGCTACAACCTCCTGATTGCGATTATTACGGCTATCGTCATTGTACTGGCGATGAACCTGGTCGGTTCGCTGCTCATTTCGGCGCTGATTATCTTCCCGGCGCTCTCGGCCATGCGGCTGTTCAAGAGTTTTAGAGCGGTCATCCTCTGTTCGGCGGTTATGTCGGTCGTCTGCGCGGCGGCAGGCATACTGGTGTCAATTCTCGCGTCGACGCCGGTCGGCTCGACGATTGTCGCGATGGATATTGTGATGTTTATGATTTCCTGGGTGATTGGGAAA
>CAMAJC010000281.1 GCA_945835425.1 uncultured Clostridia bacterium | reverse complement strand
TCGAAGCAGGCGAAACCAAATCCATCCTGATTCCGCTGGAGGCGAGATCGGCGGTCGTCGGCACGGCGCAGGTGACGCTGGCCATGCCGGACGGGCTGTACCTCAACTCTGCCGCGGCAACCCAGTCGGTCAAGTTCGGCAAGGGCAGAAGCGAGACGCTGGTCGCGGAAGTGACTGCCAAAAAGGACATCACCGACTCGGTCGTTCCGATCACTATCAAATCGGTCTATGAATACGACGGCAAACAGGTCACCGAGGAAACCACCTTTTCCGTCCGCCTGAAAGCATCCCAGCAGATTGAGTCCAACGGCAAGCTGGTCATCACCGGCTATACTCTCGGTTCATCGACCCTTTCCTATAACGGCAACACCACTCTCGATATCACCGTCCAGAACAAGGGCGACGCGGCAATGAAGGATATCAGCATGACCCTCGACGGGCTGGCGACCGGTTCGGTCACCCTGCGCGGCGGCATGGACGTCCAGACGCTCGCTGAGCTGCTGCCCGGCCAGAATTCGACCTTTACTTATCAGCTCCACGCGGACGAAAACGTCCCGGACGGCACTGTGATCCTGACGGCAACGGCGGCCTGCGGTGAGGAAACCTCTGCCGCCAAGGTATTCATCCCCTGTATCGCGAAGCCTGAGGAAGTGCCCGGTGACGGCTCGAGCGGCCCCGGCTCTTCCAAACCCCAGGTCATCATCGAAAGCTATACCTACGGCGACACCGGTGTTACCGGCGGCTCCACCTTTAACCTCGCCATGACCCTGCGCAACACCTCCACATCCACTGCGATCGAAAATATCAAGATGGTCATTTCCTCCGCGGCGGACGATACGACCGGCGGCGTTTTCACCCCGGCCAGCTCCTCCAACTCCTTCTATATCGCCCGCGTTCCGGCTGGGGAAACCTTCTCGGAAAATATCGACCTGACCGTCAAGGCGGACGCACCGCCCAAATCCTACGGCATCGACGTTGAGCTGTCCTATGAAGCAGTTATCGACGGCACAAGGCAGACCCTGACCGCCAACGAGCGGATTACCATCCCGGTCTCCCAGCCCGACCGCTTTGAGGTCGATGAGGTGCAGATCAGCGACTATAACTACGTGGGCGACTCGATCTGGTGCCAGCTGAACTATGTGAACAAGGGCAAGAGCGCGATCTATAACCTCTCGATTGCCGTCGAAGGGGAAGGTTTTACCACCGGCGACACCAATACCTATGTCGGCAACGTCGAGGCCGGCAGCGGCGACTATTTTGAGGTCACCCTCAACGCATCCGAAGCGGGCCAGCTGGAGGGCAAGTTTATCCTCACTTACGAAGACTCCGCAGGCAATGAAACGACCATCGAACGGCCTTTTTCTACCATGGTGCAGGAGATGGACTGGGGCAATGACGACCCCGGTATGGACGATCCCGGCATGATCGTCGATGATGAGCCTGCCGGTCTGCCGCTCTGGGGCAAGATCGCCATCGGCGCAGGCTGCGCGGTGCTCATTTGCGGCATCGTCTTTGTCTCGGTCCGGCTGCGGAAAGCGAAGAAGCGCAGAGCTTCTCTGGAAGACGATGAGGACGACGACGGCTTTGACTACGAGGATGACGGATACGATGAATAATCAAAAAGCAAAGCGCGCACCCCGCGCCGCACCGGGAAAAGGCAGGGTACGAGCCCGCAAAGACACCGGCATGACAAAGCGGGACTCGATCCTCATGTGCATCAAAAACCTGCTGCGCCGCAAGGTGCGCACCATCCTGACGGTCAGCGGCGTTATCATCGGCACCTGCGCGATCACGGTCATGATCTCCCTGGGGCTTGGTATGCAGAAGACGTTGGAAGAGACCCTCTCCCAGCTGGGCGATCTGACCATCATCTCGATCTACAACTACGGCACCTCCACCGACCAGCCGCTGGACGATGCGATGCTGGACAATTTCCGGGTGCAGGAAGGGGTCGTGGCGGTCACGCCGATTTACAATTCCTACTGCTCCCAGTGGGGAAACTTCACCTTCGGCAACGGCAAGTACAGCTATGACGGCCAGGTCATGGGCGTGGATTTCGACGCCCTGCGGGAGATGGGCTACACCTTTCTGGAGGGCGATTTCCCCGATAAGGAAAGCGGCTACGAGGACGTTATCGTTATGGGTCAGGACGCTATGTACAACTATGTCAATAAAAAGGGCAAGTACTTTCAGCAGATACCTGACGCCAACGGCAATATGCCCGACCCGCCGGTCGATGTCATGAACGATAAGCTGACCCTGACCATCAGCAAACAGGACGCCTCTACCACCAAAAAGCAGCCGTCCCACAAGCTCACCTGCTCCGGCATCATCGCCAGCGACTGGGAGAAAAACCCGGCGCCCTACGGGGTGTTTATGGACATCCATTATGTCAAGAGCCTGGAAAAGGAGTACAATAAATATAACGGGATCAAGGAGGACAAAAACAAGGTCGAGGCTTACGAGGAGGTCATCGTCAAGGTCGAGTCGATGGATGACGTCGAAGAGGTCGAGGAATATATCCAGTCTTTAGGCTTCAACACCAACTCGATGGAGTCGGTCCGCAAGCCGATTCAGGAACAGGCCAACCAGCAGCAGATGATCCTCGGCGCCCTGGGCGCAATCAGCCTTTTCGTCGCGGCCCTCTCGATCACCAACACGATGGTCATGTCGGTCTATGAGCGCACTCGCGAGATCGGCGTCATGAAGGTGCTGGGCTGCTCGCTGTCGGATATCCGCGGGGTATTCCTGATGGAGGCAGGCGTCATCGGCTTTACCGGCGGCGTCATCGGCGTGGCCATCAGCTATATCATCAGTTTTGTCATCAACCATTACGGCGGTTCCGGCGGCGGAGACAACTATTTCGGCATGACCTCCATCGGCGGCAGCTCGATCATCCCGGTATGGCTGGCGTTGGGTGCGGTCGCCTTCGCGACGCTGGTCGGACTGCTCTCCGGCTTCTCGCCTGCCAACCGCGCGGTCAAAATCAGCGCCCTTTCGGCAATCAAACAGGAATAATGGCCTCAGCCGGGAAAGATACTGTCTGGTATCTTTCCCGGCTGTTTTTTTTATTTTT
>CAMAJC010000280.1 GCA_945835425.1 uncultured Clostridia bacterium | reverse complement strand
AATTTTATTTTTGTTGGATTATGTTTTGGGCGGCTGCGGCCGCAGAGTGGGACGGAACCCACGCCTATAACTGGGTAACAGGTACGAATCGATGGCTTTTAGGAGTTACGGTCGCTTTTGAAAAAGCTCCGCAAAACTTTCTTGTCACTGTCTCCATTAGCTTGCGAAAAACATGACCCGGACGCTCTGCGCGTCCGTCGAATCTCCGGGAAGTGACCGAAATGGAACTCATAATACGGGTTATTCATCCAGTTTTCGGACAATGTTCCGCATTTATCCCGGCTGCCCGGCGCGTTCGCTTAGTTAATGATTTTCACGGACGAGCGGATTGCGTAGCAGGAGCGAACGTCGCGGACAAGAAAGTTTTTGCCCAGCTTTTTTCAAAAAGCTGGTTCAAAAGCGGGTAAGGGTGCGGGGCTTTTTTTGGAGGTGTTCGGCTTCACGGAGGATGGTGTCGATATAGGCGTCCTCGAGCGGGATATCGTCGACCTTGCAGAGCGCGGCGGCGTGGCGCTGGGAGCGTCCAAAGATCAGCGGTTTCTGGCGGCTGCGGCGGCAGAGGATCAGCAGATACACACCCCACAGGATAAATCCGCCGCCGGTCATCAGAATACCCATCGTCAGGCCGGGGGTCTTGTAATCAAATCGAATCTCGCTGCTGCCTGCGGGGACGCGCACCGCCATCATACCGGCGTCGACGTTTTCGATCTCAGCCTCCTTGCCGTTTACGGTGGCGCTCCAGCCGGAGTCCCACGGGACGCTGAAGAAAACAAGCTCGTCGGAATCGGTCGTAATGGTCGCGGTAAAGCCGTAGTTATCCCGGACAAAGCTGTCGCAGGTGTGTTTCTTCAGTTTATCCGCTGCGTTTTTCAGCAGGGTTTCGGTCGAAGGAACCGGCGTTCCTGCCGGCAGCGGCTTTAAGATATCGCTGTATTTGGCGATCTGTTCCTCACTGAGGTAGAGGCCGTTTAACAGCAGCCGGTCGCGCTGATTTTCGGCGCATTTTTCGACGTCCTCGTCCGTCAGGTAATAATCAAACGTAAAGCCCATCGGGACGTAATTGTCGTTTACATAAATATCCAGGTCGTTTTCGGTCGTCAGGTAGGTGTGTCCCGGGACGTCCAGCTTTTCCTCATTTACATAGGTCAGCAGATACTTGCAGGAGGTCAGCACCCGCAGCCCCGAATAAGAGATATCCGGCCGGGAAGCGACGTTGCGTTCGACGCCGATAAACTCATAAAACGTAAAGATCGAACCCGATACAACCGACTGGAAAGCCTGGATGGTCGGGACCTGCCAGAACATCGGGAAGTTGTCCATGCAGCGGTTGTCATCGGAATTGTACATATCGATGCGGTAAACATCGTCCTCTTCCGCGGCAATCGTCTCAAAGCTGCCGTTTAAGCCCATGTCAATGACCCGGTGGGAGGCGGTGGCGTTGCCCTTTCCGAAAGACAGCATCAGAATAGAGGTGACGCAGATCATCAGCGAGAGGGTGAAACAGGCCGGGCGGATAAACTTCCGTCTCGGCATATGAATCAGCAGGGTGACCAGCAGGATGCCTGCCAGGGCGATGGCAAAATAGGCGACAAACCGCTCGGGGTATTCCATCAGCTGGCCGAACACGATCTCGCCGTCGCTCCCTTTGGACGGGAAGATGGCGATTACCGCAAAGATCAGCACCCCTGCCAGCGTCCAGCCGATGCCGCTGCGGATGGCCGGGATGTCGGCCTGGTCAAAAATGATGGCGGTCGCGGCGCACATCAGGAGGATGGGCATAAAGAACCATCTTGCGTAGTAGGCCGAGTTAAACATCGAAAACGCGCTGTTCAGCACCGGCACCACCGCGATAAACAGCGACAGGAGCAGCAGCTTTTTAATCCAGTGCTTGCGGTAATGCTTCATGAAGGCGATGACCCCGATGGTCGAGAACATCGGCAGGAACAGGGAAACGCTCGACCATTTGGCGTTGGAATCGGGGAACATATTGGGGTAAGCGGGGACGTCCGGCGGATAGAACAGGCTGGACAAAATCAGCCCGTAGCGCTGTTCATTGCCGTAAAAGAGTCCGCTCCAGCCCACCAGCCAGTTGTCGATCCGGGGATTGGACAGCACCATCAAAATCGACGGCCATAAGAGCCACATGGACAGGATCAGCCCGATGACCGCCTCCAGCGCCAGCAGCAGGAATTTTTTGACCGTGACCCGGTATTCGGGACGGGTGAAGGCGCAGACGATAAAATAAATGACGACAAAAATGACTTCCCCAAAGAAGAAGTAATAGTTGACGCTTGCCAGCAGCCCGACCGCCAGGGCAAACATTCCTCTGCGGTCGTTGACGAAAAATTCCTCCATGCCGATGAGTAAGAGCGGGAAAAAGGCGATGACCTCATGGAAATGGTTGAAGAAGATGTTGTAGATGCTGTAGCCGGAGAAGGCGTACATCAGTGCGCCCAAAAAGGCGTAGTCCGGATTTTTGACAAACCGCTTGAGGTACCCGAAGGAAGTCACCGCAGCAGTCGCGATTTTGAGCATCATCAAAGGCGCCATCAGATACGGCACCGCGTCGCTGGGGAACGGAATCGTCAGCCAGAAAAACGGGCTGCCCATCAGGTAAAAGGCATAGGAGCCGATAAAGTTTGACCCCAGATCGGTGTACCAGTTCCAGCGGACGTTGCCGCTGCGGATTGCGTCGTGGCACATCTGATAAAACGGAATCTGCTGGACATTATAATCACCGTAGTAGACGAAAATGCCGCCATCGATGATCAGATAGGGCAGATAGATGATAAAGCTGAGCAGCAGCGCCAGCAAAAAGACCCGCAGATACTGCTGTCCGGCAGTCGCGCCCGAGAGAAGCGCACCGCGCCGGGAATTGCGGCGGTGTTTTGCCCTGCGGCTGCGCTGGGCCGAGAATGTATTTTCCACAAAAAGCCTCCTATATTTCACAGTTGCATATATCTCACAATATATATACAACAGTATAGCACATTTGGCTGCAGTTTTAAATGAATGACAGGAAAATTTTTCTGGTCCGTCCGGACAGCGCCGGAAACCACCCCAATTTTCACCTTGCATGTATAGTCTG
>CAMAJC010000279.1 GCA_945835425.1 uncultured Clostridia bacterium | reverse complement strand
GAAAGGGGATTTCGCCCATTGCGATGGTGCGACCCGATGTCCGCAGGACATCTAGGCTCATGCCTTTGGAATCCGCCAGCCCTTTGGAAAAAGGGCTGGACCCCAAACCTTTTGTCATTAAGACGGGTAGTTTGTGCGAATTTACACGATATGTTCCCTGCGATAGATTTCGCGGAGTTTTTCGCCAGCGGAAGCCATATTGCGGCTCTCAGCGGCGGCTCTTCCCGCATCGGCGAGAGAGGGCAGCGACCCGTCGAGAATCGCGCAGCCCATCTGAACAAAACCCTCGACATCCCCTGCCATATAGACCTGCTCACCATTGCGCAGCCAGCCGTCATAAACCGGTATATCCCGCAGCATCGCCGGTACGCCGCATGCCAGCGCTTCCAGTACAACGATCCCTTCCGTCTCCTCCTGCGAGAGGAACGCAAACAGGTCGGCACCGCAGTAAGCGTCCCGCAGCTCGCTTTGGGAGACAAATCCCGGGAAGGAGACGTTGGCGGGCGCATTTGCGACCGCGTCGCGGATGGCGTGGGGGACAGCGGAGAGGGGAGTATGTCCGAACCAAATGAATCGGACTTCCGGCATCCTCCGCGCCATCAGGACAAACTCCGGCAGCCCTTTCCGCTCGATCATATGCCCGACGGAAATGACGACCTTCTGCCCGTCAGGAATCCCGTATTTGCGCCGAAAGCGGATGCGGGCCTTGGGCGATGGGGCGAAAAAGGCGGTGTCGATGCCATTGGTCAGGCTGTAAATCGGCTTTTTGATGCCGTAGCTTTGCAAGAGGCTGCGGGAGTATTCGGTCGGGGTGATGATCACGTCGCCGAGGCTGTAGCAGAAGGTGATCCAGCGCTTAAACAGCGGCGCAAGGAGGGTCGACCCGATAAACGAGCGCTTGAAATCCTCCATGGTCGAGTGGCCGTAATAAACGACCTTGCGGCCCTTTTTCCGTGCGATGAGCGCGGTCAGAACCGAATCGGGGAAGACGGTGTTTAAGTGAATCGGGCCGGTTTCTTCCCAGCGGTCGGTGGTGTCGATGCCGGCGGCGGTGAGCATTTTCCTCTGGTGCAGGATAGCCTGTCCGACGCCGCTGCGGGCGACCAGCTGCATCGAGCCGGTGTAAATCTGTACGCGCATGCAGATGTCTCCTTGTCTATGTATTTTTATTTATGTTCAGTTTTCTTTCTTCCGGGAGGTTTGTTGCCATTTTTATGTTTCGGTGTGTCGACAGGCCGCAAAAGCGTATTGCCGAAGCTTTTCGGGAAAGCATTTTTGTATACTTCTTTATGAAATTTCCCTGGTGTGTCATCCTGAACGTAGTGAAGGATCCACGCGCTATCATATTTAAACCCGTGTACCATACGGTAGAAATGGTACCGTGTTGGCAGCGCGTGAATTACGAAACAATCAGTTTTTTATTTATCTGCCGCAGGAAAGCATTATGCAATCAGCTTCAAAACCTGCTGCCAGACGACCGTCAGCCCCATGCTGTACAGGGCGATTGCAGCCGGTTTCCCCAGCAGGATTATGGCCGTAAAGGTTTTCCAGTTCATCGTCGTCGTACCGGCGAGATAACAAAGAAAATCGTCCGGCGCAACAGGCAGAAAGATCGCGATGGCGAACAGCTTGGTGAATGGGCTGCCCTCGCCGGTCCAGTGCTGGTACCGCGTGATGAGCTTTTCGGAGAACATTTTGTACAGCAGCGGCCGTCCGCAGGCCCGCGCGATGCCGAATGCCGCCAGCGAACCGATGCAGATGCCGATATAATTGAACAAAAATCCCTTCATTGCGCCGTACATCATGACCCCGGCCAGGCATCCCAGACTTCCCGGCAGCACCGGGAAAACGACCTGCACCGCCTGAAACGCCACAAAAGCGAGGATGCCTGCTGTCCCGAGGGTCGCGACAAAGGCGCTCATCGCCTCGGGCGAGGTGAACAGCCCCATCCGCCAGCCGATCACCACCAGCACGATACTGGCGGCGAGGCCAAGAACGGAGATAATCTGCATGACTTTCTGAAAACGGGCATTGCCCATGGTGTTTTCCATTTTATTGACCTCCTTCAGTCCGCGCAGGTTGATGGTGGAAACTCTCTTTTTTCGTTACAGCAGCCGCCAAATCATGCCGGAAATGAACGGCTGCTCTGCTTCATGTTTTTTCCCGCCGAAGGCGGGGAAAAAACTCTCCAATCGTTGTTACAGCAGCCGCCAGATGATACCGGAAATAAACGGCTGTGTGCAGAACATGATGATAAACGTGAACAGGATGATGCTCAGCAGTTCTGCGGTGCCGTGCCGGCCGAACTCGTGCAGATCGTAAGCGACAGCGACCTTTTCGTAGAGCAGGTTCGCCAGATAAAACCCGATGACTGCGCCGATGGTGTTCATAATCAGGTCATCGACGTCGGTGAGCCGTCCGCTGAACATCTGGGCAAACTCAATAAACATCGAAAAGGCCAGTCCGCAGAGGGCGGTTTTTCCCGCGCTGCGCATCTGCCGCCAGAGCAGCGGCACAAAGAACCCGAACGGGATAAACAGCAGGATATTCAGCGCCGTGTTCATCAGATAGAGCGGCGTTTCATGGACGCATTCGACCAGCGGAACCAGGTTAAACCGCGGTCCAAAGGCGCAGTTTATTACCGAGGGCATCCCGGTCGCGGCGAAAACAGCCGCCAGATAGATTGTAAAAACGACCAGCAATCCCTTGCGCAGGGCGGTCATATTCCGGCGGAAAAGCTGGATGCAAGCCAGCAGAACCGGGATGAGCAGGACAGAAGCCGAGGCGCTTTCGACGCCGATTGAAAAGAAACGTACCATGAAATTCACTCCTCTCTGTAGGAAGCCTTTTTGCTTCCTGATTTTATTATAACAGCGGCGCACTTTAGCCGCCATCGATTCCCCTTACACTTTCCCGCCCATCCTTACATTCCAGTAAGACAGGCGGGCGGACACAAGCGACACGCACGATGGCATTTAGTACGCAGGTACTGCCCGTCTTAGTGATTGAAGTTTTCCGGCCGCCCTTTTTCAAAAGGGTGGCAGAGTCCAGAGACATGAGTCTAGATGTCCTGCGGACATCGGGTCGCACCATCGCAATG
>CAMAJC010000278.1 GCA_945835425.1 uncultured Clostridia bacterium | reverse complement strand
GTCCCGATAACGGAGCATGAGCGGCGGTACGTCATTTTCGCTCAGGTGTTATGTGGGGAACATAACTTCCCGCATTTCTCGCGGCTTACCCCCGCCGGTGTCCCGGTGGGACGCCGTGCGGCATCGGAAAGGCCGGGAAATAATATTACAGGAACGTGGTTTGTATAAATGGAGACGTGGCGAAGATTCGGAAAGACGGAACGGACAAATCCGTTCCCTACAGAGTTTTTGGTAACGGTATGTTTGGAAGGAAACATAGCGAAGGACGGGCAGTTCCCACTCTTCCGTCATTTGCAAAAATAAATATATAAACAAAAAATGAGCGTCCCGGAATGACCGGAGGCGCTCGTTTTCATTTATTCCGCAATACTCTCGAGGTACACGCCCAGCTCCATTTTCAGGCAGTCAAGCAGCCCTCTCTCATCGATCTGGAAATGGCAGTTGTGGTGCGGGGTAGAGGTGATGGGACGGTCCGGGTCGGCAACGCCCACATGGAAGAACGCGCCGGGCTTCTCCAGCTCATAAAACGCGAAGTCCTCCGCGCCCATCGAAATCTTCTTCGGCGCGATCTCATAGCCTAAGAGCCCCGCAGTCTTATGTACAATACCGACCTCGCGCTCGGCGTTGACGCAGGCCGGGAAGCCGTACAGGGTCTGGGCGTCGCATTCAAGGCCATATGCGGCGCAGATGCCCTCGCTGATGGTTTTGACCTTCTGAAGGATCGTGTCCATCGCCTCGTTGGAGAGCGACCGGGTGTCGCCGGATACCCAGGCGTCGTCGGGGATAACATTGAGGTAATTGGGGTCGCCGCCGCGGATGCAGGTGACCGACAGCACCGCGATATCGCCGGGCGCGATCATCTCCGGGCGCAGGGTCGTGAGCGCCGTGCCGATGGCGCAGGCGACCGGCATCGGATTCAAGACGCTGTGGGGTGCGGAGGAATGGCCGCCCTTGCCGAGGACATGGACGTTAAACTCGCTGCAGGCGCCGCTGCTGGGCCCTGCAAAGCAGTCGACCGTCCCGAGCGGCTGGTTTGATGTGACATGGCAGCCGAAGATGAAATCCACGTCCTTCATGACGCCTTCCTCGCAGAGGGTGACGGCGCCGCCGGGGAACTTCTCCTCAGCAGGCTGGAAAATGAACTTGACCTTGCCCCTGACCAGATCGAGGTTTTTGCTCAGCAGGTCGGCAAAACAGAGGAGAATCGCCGCGTGGCAGTCGTGGCCGCAGGCGTGCATGACCCCGGGAACGGTGGATTTATACGGCAGGTCGTTGTCCTCGTCCACCGGCAGCGCGTCGATATCGGCGCGGAAAGCGATGGTCGGGCCTTCCTTGCCGCTGTCCAGGACGGCGACGACGGCGTTGCCGCTGTAGCCCTTCTCCTCGGGGATGCCGGACGCGGCCAGCTTCTCGCGGATAAAGGCCGCCGTTTTGACTTCCTCAAAGGAAAGCTCGGGGTTTGCATGGAGGTGGTGGCGGTACTCCCGCAGCAGCTGGTCATATGGGGTCGCAAGGGCCTCGACGGTTTCTTTGATGTTCATCTTCATTTTCCTTCCTCTCCGGTGCGCAGTTGCTTTTACCTGCTAACACATTACCATGACAGTATACAACATTTCCCGCCGGTTGTCAATAGGGAGAGGAGAATGGATATAAAACAAAAAACCACCGACGGGTAAACCATCGATGGTCTTTGGAGCTGTTAACCAGATTCGAACTGGTGACCTCGTCCTTACCAAGGACGTGCTCTACCGCCTGAGCCATAACAGCAGCTTGGTCAGTGTTTCCTGACAGCTTTTATATTATAGCGCAGGCGAAGCGATTTGTCAAGCTTTTTTTACAATTTTTTATCGGTCTGTTACGGAAGCTCAGTTCCGCCCCATTCGACCAGCGTAAACCCATCCCGGCTAAACGGCGCGATTTCCTGCGGCTCGATTTCCACGGGCGTATCGAGGGCTTTCCATGCCATGAACACCCGCAGGACGCTGTCCGGTTCCGGCGAGACGTTCAGGACGGCGGCATCGGTGTAGCATTCGCCCTGGAAGGTGATGAGGTTGTAGGGGTTATCCTCCATCTGCGGCAGCCAGTAGACGATAAATTCGTTGTATTCTTTGGGCGTCAGGCCGATTTCGGAGAGCGTCTGCTGCAGAAAGGCCATCGTGTCTTCACCCCGGACGCACCAGCCTTCCGACAGGTCATATGCCGTATCCGTCTCGCCTTCCCAGAACAGGTAGCTGTATTCCTTTCCGTCGGCGTGGTTTAACAGCGTCCCATCCGGTGACGCGGTTACTTCCCAGCCGTCTTCATAGGGCGGATAAGTGGTCGTCAGCTTCCCGTCCAAGGCAAGCTGAACGCTGACCTGTGTTTCCGCCTCAGGATAAAGGTAGATGACCGGCTTGTAGGCCACATCTCCACCACCATCAGGTATCTCGAAATCCGTGCATCCCGCAAGGCTTCCGGCCAGCAGCAGGGACAATAAAATAAGAAATACCCGTTTCATATACATGCCTCCTCTAATTGTTTTATATACATTCCGCCCGCAGCGCGTTCTGCTTATACAGACGGCAAAGCGGGCGGAATACTACACATTATTTCTTGGAATTGGCTTTATTTAAGAACTTTTCCGCCTGGACGACAAAGCGGTCATGTTCTGCGCGGCCGATTTCTTCGGCGCTGTCCCGGACGACGACCGAGAAGGAGACCTTTCTTCTGTCGACAGCGGTGATGGTCGCCTGTGCCGTAACAGTCAGACCGAGCGGTGTTGCGGCGGTGTGCTGGAGGTTTAAAGCCGTACCGACGGAGGTTTCGCCTTCATCGAGGAACTGTCCCAGAAGCTTTGCGGACGTTTCTTCCATCAGCGCTGCCATAGCCGGGGTCGCGAAAACCGGCAGCTCGCCGCTCTTCATCGTGCAGGCAAGCTTGTCCTCGGTGACGGTGCAGGAGAGGGCCAGTGTGGAACCAATCAGGATTTCTTTCATATTCATCGTTCCTTTTTTTATTTATTATAACATGGTTTCCGGGAAAAAACAAGAAGATTCATCCCGTTTATATATGTCTAAAAAGCCTCATATTCCTCACATTCCTCATATTCCTCACTGTGTATGGTCATGCGGGAGACAGCAGCCATATCGACCCTGGCTTTTTAACCCCTCCCGAAAC
>CAMAJC010000277.1 GCA_945835425.1 uncultured Clostridia bacterium | reverse complement strand
GCGGTGATATTCAGAACAGCCAGTGCGTTTCTGAGGGTCGTGCGGGTCGCCATGCAGAGGGCGATTCTCGCCTGCATCAGCGGTTCATCCTCGCCGATAACCTTGCAGGCGTTATAGAATTTATGGAACAGGGTCGCGAGTTCGGTCGAATACCGGGTGATGCGGGCAGGGTCATAAACCTTGGCCGCGTCGACCAGCTCGTTCGGGAACTGGGCAATCCGTCTGATCAGCTCGGTCTCTTCCGGAGTCGTCAGGCGGTTCAGATCATCGACGGTGACTTCTCTCGGCTCGATACCCTCGGCTTTCAGCTTGTTCATGATCGAGCAGATACGCGCATGGGCATACTGGACATAATAAACCGGGTTAGAGCTGGTCTGTTCCACTGCCAGGTCGAGGTCAAAGTCGAACTGGGAGTTTGCCTCGCGGAGGTTGAAGAAAAATCTTGCCGCGTCGATCGGGATATCGTCCAGCAGAGTGACCAGGGTGATGGCCTTGCCGGAGCGCTTGGACAGCTTGACGACTTCGCCGCCGCGGACCAGTCTGACCATCTGCATCAGTACGACGTCCAGCCGGTCGGGGTCGACGCCCAGCGCCTGCAGCGCCGCTTTCAGTCTGGGCACATAGCCGTGGTGGTCGGCGCCCAGCACGTCGATAGCCTTATCGTAGCCGCGGGTGACGAGCTTGTTGTAGTGGTAGGCGATATCCGGGACAACGTAGGTGAAGAAGCCGTTGGAGCGCTTGAGGACGAAGTCCTTGTCCGCGCCGAAATCGGTTGCTTTGAACCAGATGGCGCCTTCGCTTTCGTAGGTATAGCCCTTTTCGGTCAGCATATCGACGACTTTCGCCGCTTCGCCGCTCTCGTGGAGGCTGGATTCCTTAAACCACCGGTCGTACTTGATGCGGTACCGCAGCAGGTCTCTTTCCAGGCCCTCGATGTTCAGCGGCAGGGCGTAATCGACCAGAGCTTTCCGTCTGTCCTCCTCGGAGCAGTCCTTGTAGGCGTCGCCATGGATAGCATAGAAAGCCTTTGCATGGTCGATGATATCCTGCCCATGGTAGCTGTCCTCGGGCATATAGTTGTCATCCGGGCTGCCTTCCTGTCCTTCGCAGACCTGCAGGTACCGCATCGACAGGGAAAGGCCGAATTTATTGATCTGGTTGCCGGCGTCGTTGATATAAAACTCGCGGTTCACTTCATACCCTGCCCAGTCCAGAACGGACGCGAGCGTATCGCCGATAGCGCCGCCGCGGGCATTGCCGATATGCATCGGGCCGGTGGGGTTTGCGGAAACAAATTCAACGAGCATCCGCTTACCTGCGCCGAAATCCGTGCGGCCATAGTCGTCGCCTTCCCGCAGGACATTCAGCACGTCCTCCGAGAACCACTTCCGTCCGAGGAAGAAGTTGATAAAGCCGGGGCCTGCGACCTCGACCTTTTCAAAGCTGGAGCCGTCAAGGTTCATGGCCGCGACGATCGCGTCGGCGATCATTTTCGGCGATTTGCGGTAGACGCGGGCGGAGACCATCGCCACGTTGGTGGACAGGTCGCCGTGGGACACGTCGGCAGGGATTTCGACATTAAACTGAGGCGCGTCCGCCTCCATCAGTGCGCCGGACGCGGTTGCGGCCTGCAGGGCAGCGTTTACCAGATTCCGGCACTCCTGTTTCACCTCAAGGATAGGGTTTACCATGAAGGTTTCTCCTTTCAACTGCCGGGTCAGACCGGCTTTACTTCTATTGTCAGCTCATTTTCGCTGAGCAGGTTTGTATTCATATCCAGCGTATAATGCAGGTGGAAAGTTCCGCCCTCATCGCCGAAATTATATTTCATATCATTGGTATAGACGCCGATTTCCATCGTGCTGCCGTAGACATTGTAGCTGCCCAGGGTGCGCACGCCCTGCTGCATAATCAGATGGGAGGAAGCGTCGCCCTTTCGGGTCAGGGTGACGATATCGTCCTGGTCGTCGGCGACCTTGAGGGTGGTCACGCAGCCCTCATAGCCGGTCGTTTCGGTCTCATTGTAGCGGACGAACCAGTGGTTGCCGATCCGGTACATGATTCCGTCGGTAAAAAGCTCCGCCTCCATCGGCTCGTCGTCCTCAGCGGCATTATAGATGCCGTGAATCGAGATGGAGACCGGGCGTTTGCGTTCTGTATCTTTCATGCAGCTTCCCCTTTCTCTTTAGTACTCCACGTCGGCCTTTTCAAACGCCAGCATAATCAGCCGGTCGATCATTTCCCCTGCGGAGACGCCTGCCGCTGCCCAAAGCCGCGGGAAGATGCTGATTTCGGTATAGCCGGGGACGGTGTTCATCTGGTTCAGATAGATTTTCCCTTCGTCGGTCAGGAAGAAGTCGATCGACGCGACACCCGCGCACTCGGCCACTTCAAAGGCGCGGACAGCGATTCGCCGGATATGGTCGGCGACATCCTCCGGCAGGTCGGCAGGGATTTGGAGCTGCTGGGGGACGCTCTCATAAGGCGTCGCGGGGACGAAGGACTCGTCCATCAGGATCTCGCCCAGCGGAGAGACCTCGATGTTGGAGTTGTCGTTGCCGATGAGCCCGCACTTGATCTGTCTTCCGCGGATGGACTCTTTGATGAGCACCTTATTGTCATGAACAAAAGCCATCTTGACAGCCCGTTCCAAATCTTCCGGTGCGGCCGCGTGGAAGATGCCGCCGGCGGTGTTGGCGTTTGCGGGCTTGACATAGACCGGGAAGCCGAAGCTGTACTGAATCTGGGCGATCAGCGACGGGATATCCAGCCTTTCTTCCCGTCGGACGGTGATATACCGGGACATCGGCACACCGGCCGAGGTCAGCACCATATGGGCGAACCCCTTGTCCATGCACAGCGCCGAAGTGCATGCGCCCGAGCCGACAAAGGGGATGCCGGAAGCCTCGAGGATGCCCTGGATTTTGCCGTCCTCGCCGCGCTTGCCGTAGAGCACCGGGAAGACGCAGTCCAGTGCAAGATAAGAGGCGCTGCCGTCATTGAGCAGCTTATAGATACCGGTTTTAGAGTCGTCGGTGCTGAAGATGCAGCTGCAGCAGTCGGGGTAAGATTCCCAATCGCCGCTGCGGATGCCCGCAGCATCGCCGGGGTAATAAAGCATCCGTCCCTTGCGGGTGATGCCGATGCAGACTGTCTC
>CAMAJC010000276.1 GCA_945835425.1 uncultured Clostridia bacterium | reverse complement strand
ACATCCGGGTAGATGCAGAATTTACCGGCATTTGTTAAGCCTTCCGTCTTTGCCAAAGGCTCCCACTTTGGGGGAGCTGGCAGCCGTTAGGCTGACTGAGAGGGCTTACTTCTGATTTTATCTACAAGCCAATACGCACCATAACGATGCGTCAAACCCTCATACAAAAAAGCACGCCCGGATGTTTCAGGCGTGCTTTTTACGTTATTTCCGATACAGCAGGATTTCAAAGTTGGTCTCCGTTTCGAGGGTCTGAAGTGCTGCGGCTCTCGCCTGGCCCTCTGCCGACGTTTTATAATAGTAGGGCGTCATCTGAAACAGGTCCATAATTTCGCTGCCGCGGAGGGTGATGGTGTCTTCGACCGGAACGCTGCGCAGGAAGGTCAGGCCGGGGATGGCGTAGTCCTGCACCTCGTTGAGATAAGGCGTGTCGTAAACCGCCTGTTTAAGTCCCCAGAGGTGCCGCGCACCGGGAATGACCATGACAAACAGTCCGCCCTTTTTCAGCACCCGCAGAAATTCCTCTCCGCAAAAGGGCGCAAACAGCGTCACAACTGCGTCGCAGCTTTCGTCCGCGACCGGCATATGAAAGATACTGGCGGCGGCGATCAGGGCGTGCTCCCCAGCGGAGCTGAGCCGCTTTGCGGCCTTTTCTGCGGCGAACTTGGAGATATCCAGTCCCAGCAGGTTTACGTCAATCCCTGCTCTGGTCAGCGCTTTATACAGCCGCTCGGTATAATACCCCTCGCCGCATCCGGCGTCCAGGAGGCTGACTGCCGGTAAGTTCCCCAGCTCCTGCACTGCCTCGCGGCAGAGCGCGTCCGCCATCGGCTGATAAAAACCCTTGTCGAGGAAATCCCGGCGGGCATTCACCATCTGCTTATTGTCTCCGGGAAGTTTCGAGTTCTTTCCGCCCGGCAGCAGCAGGTTTACATACCCGCTTTTGGCCCTGTCATAGCAATGCCCTTTGCCGCAGCGGAAGCTGTTCCCTTCCTTTGAAAGCGCGCCGCCGCAGATCGGGCAGGTAAAAGTAAAAGACATTTGAGATTTTACTCCTTATATATTTTCATTCCGTTATCTGCGCGTCCGCCCTCACCATCCGCTGTCCAGCTTGACCACATAGGGCAGCATCCCCGTGTCGGTGATATCGATGATGCCGTAGCTGCGCTGTCCGTCGCGCGGCTGGGAAGGGCTGCCGGGGTTCATGATGTACAGCCCGTCTTTATATTTGCAGACTGACACATGGGTATGCCCGAAAAGCGCGATATTGCAGCGGGCGTCTCTCGCGGCCTGTTCCAGCATCTCGGTGCCGCTGTTCACCAGCATCGTATGTCCATGGCAGAAAAGGATCCGCACGCCGCCTACCTCCACAATATCCATGGCCTTGCTTCTGGAACCGAAATCGCAGTTCCCGCGGACGCCGACAATCGGCAGATCGGGATAGAGCGCCCTTATCTTTTTCACATCTTCCTCGACGTCGCCCAGATGGATGAACAGCTCGGTGCTCTGGCGGTGCCGCTCGACGATCTTCCGCAGCGACGCAAAGTCCTTATGGGTATCGGAAACTACGACCACCCTTTTTGTCTCCATCCGCTCACTTCCTTTCCATACAGGTGCATAGAACACCTTTACACAGCATAGTATAAACTATCATGTTCCATTCGTCAAATAAAACGTGCAAAAATGCGCGATAATCCGCACCACAGGAGGATGGCCTATGAATCCCTTTGATATCCAGAAACGCCCGTCCGCTGTCCCGGGAAACACGCCCGCGCTCAGCGAGATGGATAAAATGCTGCTGAGCCTGCTGGCCAGTCAGACCGGCGCCGACCTCAACCAGCTGACCCGCGATTATCAGTCCGGAAATATCGACGCCCTGCTCTCCGCTCTGCCGGAAGATAAGCGGGCCGCTGCCCGGCAGGTCATCCGCGACCCTGCCGCAGCCGAAAAAGCAAGGCGGCTCGCGTCCTCTGACGCTGTGCAGAAGATGATGAACGGGTTTAAAGGGAAATGACCCGCTGCGGCAGCTGAAAGGAGGCTTTTTATGCCGGAAACAAATCCACAGGGCGGTTTTGACCTGTCCAGCCTATCCTCTGTCCTGCAAAATGAGGACACCCTTCGGCAGCTGCGGCAGATGGCGGAGTCGATGGGACTGGGCGCACAGCTGGAAGGCGCGCTGAACCAGATGCAGCAAAGCACCAGCCCGCCCGCTGAGAATCCGAATCCATCCAGCCAACCAAACGGCAGCGGCCAGAACTTTTCCGACAGCATCCCCGTTTTCGGAAACAATGGCAGCGGCAATAACCGGAACAATAGTTATAACAACGGCTTGGGTCAGCAGAATAATAACCGCAACCGGAATAACGGCGGAAACGGCTATGCTCCGCAACAAAATAACGGCAGCAATGGCAGCAACGGCGGCAACAGCGGGACAGTCGCCGGGATGCCTCCCGGACTAAGCAGCCTGCTTTCCAATCCCACAGCCCTGGCGCAGCTGGGACGGGTGATGCAGGCGATGAACAACCGCGGGCCGGAATACACCTTCCTCAGCAGCTTAAAGCCGCTGCTCCGCCCGGAAAAAGCGTCCAAGGTCGACCAGGCCCTGCAGATCATGCAGATGATGCAGGCGCTGCGGATGGTCGGCGGCAGCAATGGGTCTGGGCTTTCGGGGCTGATGGGACTGCCGGGCATGAAATAACATAATAATCAGCCGAAAAGAAAGGATGATCGGGATGGCGTCAAGAGAATACACCCCGGAGCAGCTGCAGGCGATGCAGCAGGAGGCCGCCCAGCGGGTCCGGGAGATGCAGCGCCGGGCGAGAGCAAGGCTGGAAGGGACGGCGGCTGCGGAAAAGCAGGAGCCTTCCCCGGAACACACCCTTACAGAATCCGCTGCCGGACATACCCAGCCCCAGGAACCCGCTGCGCCGTCTATCCCAACTCTTTCGCCGCCTGTGCCGCCGCAGTCTCATACATCTTCTGCCCAGCAAAACGCCGCCGCGGCTATGCAGGGCGGATATGCGCCGGTATTCCCGCTTTCCGGGCTGCTGGGGATGATGGGCGGAGACACCGACCGGCTGACGCTGCTGCTGCTCATGCTGCTGCTCAGCGCCGATGGACAGTGCAGCCCCAGTCTGATGGCGGCGCTGTTCTGGCTGATGACGCCAT
>CAMAJC010000275.1 GCA_945835425.1 uncultured Clostridia bacterium | reverse complement strand
AAAATATTCTTGCCGGTGTTGTAATCCAGGGCACCGGTCGGCTCATCGCAGAGCAGCAGCTTTGGGCGTTTGGCAAGGGCGCGGGCAATGGAAACGCGCTGCTGTTCGCCGCCGGAAAGCTGGGCCGGGAAGTTGTCCAGCCGCTCGCCCAGCCCGACCAGTTCCAGCACCTGCGCTGCGTCCATGGCGTTCGGGCAGATCTGGGTCGCCAGCTCGACGTTTTCCTTGGCCGTCAGGTTGGGGACAAGGTTATAAAACTGAAAAACAAAGCCGATATCAAACCGCCGGTACTCGATCAGTTCTTTGGGAGAAAGCTTTGCCACGTCCTTGCCGTCCACCAGAACCTGCCCTTCATCGCAGCTGTCCATGCCGCCGAGGATGTTCAGTATCGTTGTCTTGCCGGCGCCCGACGAACCGACGACGACGGCAAACTCGCCCTTTTCGATTGCGAAGCTGACCCCATCGGAAGCGGTGATCGTCACTTCGCCCATCCGATAGCGTTTATATACATCTTTCAATTCCACATAACTCATACCCCAGTGCTCCTTTCCTGTGCCTTCATGCCGCACATCAGCTCGAGAAAGCTTTCCAGTATGCTCTCCAGTTCCGCTTCGTCCCCGGTCGGCGACCGGAACGCCCGCAGCAGACCGTGCAGGACCGCTTCCGCCAGCATATCCGCCAGCAGCGGTTTTTGCATCTCCGGCGGGAATGCAGGCAGCAGCTCACGATAAACCCTATCTGAAATCTCCCGGCTGAGCTGCCGCATGACGCCCTCATAGGCTGTCCCTTCCGCCCGGTAGGCGATGATCAAAAAGGGACGCCGGTAGGATTTGAAGATTTTCGCGACCTGTTCATTGACCTGCCGCAGGGTCGCTCCGGAGGGCTGCTCCGTGTGCAGGCCGGTCGCCAGGACCTGCTTGATCCGGGCAATCGCCGGACGGAGGATGCAGTCGAGGATTTCCTCCTTGCCGGAAAAATAGGCATAAATATTTCCCGGGGAAACGCCCGCTCCGGCCGCAATCCGGCGCATCGAGCAGTTTTTGTAGCCTTCCTGCAGGATCTCCTGCTCGGCTGCCTGCAGGATTGCCTGACGCACCTCTTCTTTCGGAATCTGCATCTTATCCCCTCCCGGACAGCAATATTAAACGCTTGTTCAATATTATTATAATGAAAAGGGAGTACGCCTGTCAAGGCATACTCCGCGGACGTTTTGTAAAGTTTTTACTGCCAAAATCCGGCGAAAACCGACCGCCGGTCAATCAGGCCGAAAGGGCCTTCGGAAGCGCCTTCCGAAGCGCCGCAGCCAGCAGGGCAGCTGCGACTGCCTTGCACAGATCGCCCGGCAGGAAAACGACGCAGCCCTCGATAAAGGCGGTCACGAGATTGCACTGGAGCGCCAGCATCATGCCCACCATGCCGCACAGGTCGGTGATCGCGATCGCGGCCAGCGCCGCCAGGAAATACCGCAGCGGGTTATTCTTTTTGCCCTTGATCAGCGAGATGACCACCGCAGAAATCAGGAAACCGACAAAATAACCGGTGGACGGGCCGATGGAAAAACGTCCCATAACGATCGCGAGGAGGATGTATACGCCGACCGAAGCGCCGCTTTCCTTGGGCGCAAGCAAGAGCCCGGTCAGGGCAACCGCGAGGGTCTGAGCTGTCACCGGCACCGTCGAGAACGGAATCGGGATGACAAGAAAGCTGCAGGCCATGATAAATGCCGCCATCAGGGCGATCTGGCAGAGGGAACGGATGTTGGTGTTCTTCATATGAATCTCCTATCTGTTAACCTTTATTTTTCTTTCGGTTTACAGGTGGCAGTATAACACAGTCTGAAAGGATTGTCAACCTTATATTTTCAGTTTGGTTAACAAATATGAAGGCGGTTGACTTCCAATTATTTATGCGATATAATGAACACAGAGGTGATGAATATGTTGCATATCGATGCGACAAATTTTCAGGAAAATATCTTTTCCATGCTCCAAAATACCATTCGGTACAATGAACCGGTCAGCATCAGCACGAAAGACGGCAATGCTGTTCTGGTCAGTGAAGAAGAGTACCGCGGCATGGAAGAAACCCTGCGGCTGCTTTCATCGCCGGTCATGAAAGAAAAAATTTTGACCGGAAAAAATACGCCTCTTTCCGATTGTCTTCCGGAAGGGAAAATATCGATTTGACGTCTGTCCGCGAGGACAGACGTTTTTTATTCCAGTATCCAATCTTTCATCCGCCTGCACAGCTGCTGCAGGGACGGCATAAACCGCGGCGACAGAGCGATCACAATCCCGGCTGCCAGTGTCAGCAGACAGAGCATAAACAGCCAGTCCAGATTGTTGATTTCCAGCCAGGCCGGAAGCCCTGTTTTCACGACCCGCTCGAGGACTTCGCCGGAACCGGAAACTACGCTTGCATAGTCAATATGCGCCGGGTGCAGGCTGGACAGGATTCCCATAATCAGCAGTCCAGCCGCTGAAATGATTGCAAGGGCGCTCCCGCTGACGACGGCGGCGACCCCCTTTTTGGGGACAGGGTTTGGAGATGCGGGCTCAGGCTGCCGCTCGTCTGTTTCCAGCTCATCCTTTAACAGATAGTCGGTGGAAACGTCAAACAACCTTGCCAGCTGCAATACATTCTCGGTGTCCGGTACCGCCGACCCCAGCTCCCATTTGGACAGCGCCTGCCGCGAGACATGGATTTCCGCCGCCAGCTTTTCCTGCGACCAGCCTCTTCCCTTTCTGAGCTTTTGCAGTTTTTCTCCCAGTGTCATAACCATCATCCTTTCTGCCACTATTCTACCACATCACCCTTTTCCCGTCCAGCAACCGGACTTTCCATTCCCGCAGCCGGAGTTGTCATTTCCGCCCCAGGTCGGAAAACAGTACAGTTTTTTTCCAAAACACCGATTTCTTTATTCCCATTTTTTAAAGCATGTGTTATAATGCAGATAATGTGAAAGCTGTGCGTGAACTACCTGCATTCAGTTGCGGTGCACCATAACTGTTTCGCTCTTCCCTTCTCATTCAAAACAAACCTTTCTGCCAAGTCCGCGTCTGCGGCACCAAACTCATGTCGATTATCATCAAGGAAAACCCCTTCCACCTCCGTTCGGGCGGCTCTTCCCTGCTGATGCAGGTCAGCAAAAACGGCTACCTGCTCCATCTCT
>CAMAJC010000274.1 GCA_945835425.1 uncultured Clostridia bacterium | reverse complement strand
GATCGGGAACCGGGTCGCGTTAATGAGGAGCGTGGTCAGCTCACCTGTCGGGTTATCCTCCTCGTCCATGATGATCTGCGCACCGAAAATGTCCGGCTTGTTGCGCACCGGCGGCAGAGCCTCGTACAGCTCGTCGCTCATGGCAAGAGCCGACTCCAGGTCCGGGAACAGCGAAAGGACGTGAGCCTCCTCCGCCGTCGTGATCTCGATGGCCGGAACCAGCAAAATTCCCGCTTCCTCCGCCAGCTTCTGGACAGCCGGAAGCTGACGGGCGGTATTGTGGTCGGCGACCGCGATGACGGGCAGTTCCAGCAGCTGCGCCATTCCCACGATGTTGTTCGGGGTCATCTCTTCGTCTCCGCAGGGAGACAGGCAGGAATGGATATGCAGGTCGTACGGAACTAGCAAAGCCCCAGCTCCTTCCCCAGTTTGAGCGCGACAGCAAAGGCCGGTTCGTCGCTTTCCAGGACGCAGACCTCCTGCTGTTCCGCCCTTGTCAGGCTCATATCGTCAAAATGAATCCCTTCGCAGAGGATGACACAGGCCACATCGGCCAGCACCGCGACGGCGATGGTATTGACATTGGCCATGACGGTCACAAAAGCGTCGTTTTCCTTGGCGCGGCCCATGACCATGCTCAGCAGGTCGCCGCAGTAGGCGCCTTCAATCGAACGCTCCTGTCCGCAGCCGACATTGATAACCCGCAGGCCGTTTTTCTCAGCAAACGCAATCGGCGTCATCCGTTATTCCCCCTTCTCTTCTCCGCCCGTACGGAACGGAGCCGGTACATCATCGTGATTCTTGCAGCGGAAGATGCAGTCGTCGATAGAGGCGAGTCCGCGCACCACGTCCTCAGCCAGCGCACGGCAGGAAGGTGCGCCGCAGGAGCCGCAGTCCAGCCCTTCCAGCGACTGCAAAATCTCCTCGACCTGTTCCATCTTCATCATCGCTTCCCATACGTTTTCGTCCAGCTTGAGCACCGGCACAAATTCCAGCGGCGTATCCCAGTCGAGATCGCCGTCAACCAGGTCGGCCGTTTCCAGGTGATTCAAGCTGACCGGCAGGTGCTTGCGGATGCGGTAAAGCTTGGTCTTGGCCACATACGGGTTTTCCACGTTCAAAACGCCGCCGACGCAGCCGCCGGAGCAGGCGTTTAATTCGATAAAATCGACGTCGCGGAACTTTTCATCTTCCAAATCCTCCAGCACGCGGATGACGTTTTCGATCCCGTCCGCCGCCAGATAGTTATCGTTGATAAGCCCGGAACATTCGCCGCCGCTGCTGCCCCAGGACAGGCCGATCTTGCCGGTCTCCGACATATATTCGATCGAGTCGTGATGCATCAGCGGAAGGAGCTTGGAATAGATATCGCTGACGGCCACAACGCCGTCCACTGCGCTTACGTCGGTGCCCAGTGGCATCTTGGTGGCCGTGACCTTGGCCGGACAGGGCGAGATAAAGATCGCGCCGATCTTTTCCGGCGGCAGACCGGTCTTTTCCGCCGCTTCCCTTTTCGCAACCCGCGCCGCGACTTCAATCGGTGCGTGAAGCGGCAGGACATGGTCGATAAGGCCGGGGAAACGCACACGGATAAGCCGTGTTACCGCCGGGCAGGCAGAACTGATGACCGGCCGCGGAAGGTCATGGGTCGCCATCAGCTTTCGTGTCGCGGCCGAAACGATCTCCGCCGCCTTCGCCACTTCATACACTTCATTGAACCCAAAGGCAATCAGGGCGTTCAGGACGATATCCACGTCTTCGAGGTTATTAAACTGCGCCATAAAGGACGGCGCGGGAAGGGCGATGGTATAGCTGTAATTCTTCAGGATATCCAGGCTGTCGCAGGTCGCGCGCTTGGCGTGATGGGGACAGACGCGGATACATTCGCCGCAGTCAATACATCGCTCGGCGATTATGTATGCTTTTTTATTACGCACCCGGATCGCCTCGGTCGGGCAGCGCTTGATACAGTTGATGCATCCTTTGCACTTGTCCCAATCGAGGGTGACCGAGTGGAAAAACTCCTGCATGTTCAGTACCTCCTGTTCTATTCGGAATCAGGTCAAAAAAAGATAACTGCAAAAGAATCTCCGAATCATCCGGTTTTCCCTGAACCCAGTGCGGCGGGGAAAAAGCATTTATTCGGAAACGTTCAAATTTTTGCTGATAACGGACTGCCTCCCAGTTTCCGGGAGGCAGAAGCTTCAATCAATCATATCGTTTATTATATGGAAGAAAAATATCATGCGTCCGCTTTTTTCGGGCCGCCGTTAATATAAACTGTCATATAGACCGTGGTGCCGACGCCGACGGTCGACTCGATCCGCATTTCGTCCGAGTTTTTCTTCATGTTGGGCAGGCCCATACCGGCGCCGAAGCCCAGCGAACGCACCTCGTCCGCCGCCGTCGACCAGCCGGCCTGCATCGCCTGTTCGATATCGGGGATGCCCTTGCCGTGGTCGGCCAGGATCATGTCGATCCGGTCCGGGGACATTTCAATGGTGATGACGCCGCCGTCAGCGTGGATGACCATGTTGATCTCCCCTTCGTACAGGGCGATCGATACCTTGCGGATGACCTCGGCCGGAATGCCGAGGGCGCGCAGTTTTTTCTTCAGATTGGAAGACGCTTCACCGGCACGGGTGAAGTCGGTTCCGTCAACCTCATACGTCCATTTGAGCACGCTCATCTGATTTCCCTCCCCGCAGGCCGTTTTCCCATAGCAGCCCGCAGGCTGTGAACATCCGGTGATGGGTCTTTAGCAGGACCATCCCGCGCCGCTTGGCAAGCGCGATCATATCCTCGTCCGGCTGCTTGCCGCGGACAAATACGATGCAGACCATATCCATCATATCCGCCGTACGGACCGTCTGGATATTGACCAGACCGGTCAGCAGAACCGCCTGATCCTTCACATAAGCCAGCACATCGCTCATCATGTCGGAGCCGCAGGCTTCGTGAACCTCTGTTTCGAGGCAGTCTTCGCCGCAGACCAGCTCTGCATCCAGTACGCGCATAACATCTTGAACATTCATATGACCAGTTCCTTTCTGTCTGATGATCCTGTTCCAGGTAATTTTCAAATATGTAAAAATCCATATGGATCTTTAAACGAAAACCTGTTTGTAATTACCTATTATTATATACATTTTTCTTAACATGTGCAATAGATTCT
>CAMAJC010000273.1 GCA_945835425.1 uncultured Clostridia bacterium | reverse complement strand
CGGCGCACCCGCCTGCGTCCAGGGCTGTCCCAACCAGGCCATCGTCTACGAGGAAAGATAAAGTTACGTTCGGCCTTTGAAAAGGCCGGCGAAACTTTCTTGTTCGCGTTGATCGGCCGCGTACCGACGGCCTCGTCCGTAAAAAACATCACTTGAGCGAACGCGCCGGGTAGATTGCGATGAATTGGTTCTTTCTTTTGGTACTTATACAGGACTTTTTTTGCTTATGACTACAGCTTGCCGAGCGTGGTACACAGTCCGAAGACTGCGAGCTTGACGAGCAGTCTCGCTTGTTCCTGTGCGTGGAACACGGCCGCGGCGGACAAGAAAAAACGAAAGGATTGAATTTGGATGAAATATGTGATTATCGGCAACTCCGCCGCAGCGATTGGCTGTGTCGAAGGCATCCGCCAGATCGATAAAGAGTCTCCGATCACGCTGATTGCGTCGGAACCGCACCATACCTATTCCCGTCCGCTGATCTCCTACCTGCTCTACGGACATACCGATGAGCAGCGGATGAAATACCGCCCTGACTCTTTCTACGCGGACAACGGCGTTGAAACGATGCTGGGCGAGACGGTCACGACTATTGACCCGAAAGGCAAGACCGTCACCCTCGAAAGCGGGAAGGTTGTTTCCTATGATAAGCTGATGGTTGCCACCGGCTCCCGTCCCTTTGTGCCGCCCATCGAAGGCCTTGATAAAGTCGAGAAAAAGTTCTCCTTTATGACGCTGGATGATGCGCACGCACTGGACGCGGCGCTCAACAAAGACAGCCGCGTGCTGATTATGGGCGCAGGGCTTATCGGCCTGAAGTGCGCGGAAGGTATTTCCGACAAAGCGGGCAGCATTACCGTTGTGGATATGGCCGATCACATCCTTCCCTCCATCCTTGAAACTGAACCGGCTGCTCTGGTTCAGAAACACATCGAGTCCCATTCCCAGATTCAGTTCATCCTTGGGGATGCAGCGGCGAAATTCACCGCCGATACCGCCATCTTAAAGAGCGGCAAGGAAGTCCCCTTTGATGTCCTCTGTATCTGCGTCGGTGTACGTCCGAACACCTCTCTGGTCGCGGACGCAGGCGGCAAAGTCGGACGGGGTATTACGGTCGACGAGAGAAGCGCCACTTCCCTGCCGGATGTCTATGCAGGCGGCGACTGCACCGAATGTCACGATATCACCGTCGATGCCAACCGCATCCTCGCCCTTCTTCCCAACGCCTATCTGCAGGGCGAAACTGCCGGCGTCAACATGGCCGGCGGCGACAAAGTCTACGACAACGCTATCCCGCTCAACGCCATCGGTTTCTTCGGCCTGCATATGCTGACCGCAGGCAGCTACGACGGCGAAGTCAGCGTGGAATCGGACGGCGAGAACTACAGGCTCTTCGCGGTCAAGGACGACACCCTCCACGGCTTCATCCTCATCGGCGATGTCGCGAGAGCCGGTATCTATACCGCCATGATCCGCGACCGGCGGCCGATCTCCTCGGTAGACTTTGAACTGCTCAAGGTGAAACCACAGCTGATGGCCTTCTCGCGTCCCGAACGCGACAAGATGCTGGCGCAGGCGCATTAAGACGGGAGGAAGTGACAGACATGATCATCAACGCCAAAACTTTGGATTATCAGCAGCTCAACGAAAAAATCCGGAACACCTCTGACCGGGATATCATCATTGAAGGCTGCATCGGCCAGCGCTATATTGGCGCAGGGCTTTCCGGCAAGAATATCACCATCCACGGCACGCCCGGCAACGCGCTGGCTGCCTATATGAACGGCTCCAACATCAGCGTTTACGGCAACGCCCAGGACGCGACTGCCGACACGATGAACGACGGCCTTATCTGCATCCACGGCTCCGCCGGGGACGCGACCGGTTACGCCATGCGCGGCGGACATATTCTGGTCAAGGGCGACACCGGTTACCGTGCCGGTATCCATATGAAGGAATATCAGGATAAAGTACCTGTCCTGATGGTCGGCGGAAAGGCCGGTTCCTTCCTCGGCGAGTATCAGGCAGGCGGTCTGATCGTTGTTTTGAACATCGGCGGCGGCGACGAAGCTCCGGTCGGGTATTTCTGCGGCACCGGTATGCACGGCGGAAGAATCTTCCTCTGCTGCAAGGAGCCCCCGAAGGATCTTCCGGCGCAGGTCTGCTGGAAGGTTGCGACGGAAGAGGATCTGGAGTCGATCCGCGCCTATGTCGAGCAGTTTGCAAATGCTTTTGGATATGATACCGATGAACTGCTGAACCGTCCGTATATTGTCCTGACGCCCAACAGCGCGAACCCCTATAAGCAGCTGTATACGGCAAACTGAGAAGACTCTGTTAAACGCACAAACCGTAGGGGTCGATGACCACATCGACCCGTTGGTTTTAAATGAGAATCATGGACGCTATGATTTCCCTGAGCAAAACTGCACATCATTTTTGAGGAAAAGAGTAAAGTGTTTGGAATGTTTTTTCCGTCTCCGCACTTTACTCTTTTGATTTTTTATCTTATAATATAGAGTAGGAAGTTACCACCACCGCACTGCGGCGGAAGAAACATAAAATGAAAGGATGTTACCATGGAAAATCAGAAGGTCATAGTCCTGGACTTTGGCGGACAGTATAACCAGCTGATCGCGCGGCGCGTCCGCGAATGCAACGTCTACTGCGAAGTCAAGCCCTACACCACTCCCCTGGAGAAGATCAAAGAGGAGAACCCCATCGGCATCATCTTCACAGGCGGTCCGAACAGCGTATACGACGAGACCGCTCCCCATTATGATCCCGCAATTTTTGAGCTGGGCATTCCGATCCTCGGCATCTGCTACGGCTGCCAGCTGATGGCGCACACCCTCGGCGGCGTTGTAACCGAAGCACAGGACGATTCTGCCCGTGAATACGGCAAGACCCTCACTTATTACGACACCGGCTGCAAGCTGTTCAAAGGCCTGCCTGCTGAGGGCATCTCCTGGATGAGCCATGGTGACTATATGGCCAAGGTTCCGGAGGGATTTGCTCTGGTTGCCCATTCCGACGCCTGCCCCAATGTCGCGATTGCAGATGAAGCGAGAGGCTTCTACGGCGTTCAGTACCATCCTGAAGTCAACCACACCGAAAACGGCGTCAAGATGATCCGCAACTTCCTCTACGAGGTCTGCGGCGCCAAGGGCGACTGGACGATGG
>CAMAJC010000272.1 GCA_945835425.1 uncultured Clostridia bacterium | reverse complement strand
TTTTCCAGCTCGTCGTTGGAGGGCGTCTGCCTGCGCTGCCTGATCGACGGGAAGGTGGGGACTGCATCCACCGAGTCTTTCACCGAGGAAGAAATCCCGGCGCTTTTTGCCAGCGCCATGGAGTCCGCCCGGTACAGCGGCAGTGAGGAGAAACAGTCGTTTTATACCGGAGGCGAATACCAGCCGGTCGCTGCGGCCGAAAAGCCGGAAAACGACACGGCGGCGGAGATCGCCATGATGACCCAGACCGAACAGCTGGCGCTGCAGGCGGATGCGCGCATCCAGAAAGGCGTGCGTGCGTCGCTGGCGGATATCTCCAAAAAGACTGCCATCTCCAACTCGAGCGGCCTGTATCTTGAAAGTGAAGGAGCGATGTCGGTTGCTTTTGCCGGCGTCGTTGCAAAAGATGAAAATGGAAAGCGCTATACCGACCGCGCTGTTTCGACAGCCCTTTCCGGCAACGGCCATGAAGTCGGAAAGATGGTCGTGCGCGCGGTGGAAAAGACCGTTTCCCAGATTGGCGCGGCGCCTGTCCCTTCCGGCCACTATCCGGTTATCTTCGACAACAGCCAGATGACCGCCATGCTGGAAATCTTCCAGTCGGTTTTCTCGGCGCAGGAGGCACAGAACGGCCTCTCGCTGCTGAAAGGCAAGGTCGGAGAGCAGATCGCGTCGGATGCTGTCACCCTGATCGACGACCCGTTTTATAAGGATAATTTCTTCAAATCGCCCTTCGACGGGGAAGGCGTGCCGACGAAACCTAAGACGGTCATTGAAAACGGCACCCTGAAAACCCTGCTCCATAACCGCGCTACGGCGGCAAAGGACGGAGTCGAGAGCACCGGCAACGCTTACCGGGCAGGCTATGCTTCGCCCGTTTCCATCGCGCCTTTTACCTTTTATATGCAGCCCTCGGAAACGACCCGGGAAGAGCTGATGCGTAAGGTTGGCACTGCCGTTATGATCACCTTCATGAAGGGCGCACACGCAGGCGCAAACGCTGTGACAGGAGATTTCTCGCTGGAATCCAAAGGGTATCTGATTGAAAACGGCAAGATCGTCCGCCCGGTGGAAGAGATCACCGTCGCCGGAAACTTCTACCAGATGCTGAAGGATATCGTGGCGGTCGCCGATGACCTGCAGGTCAATATCGAAGACGGCGCATCCTGCTGCGGCGCTCCGTCGGTACTGGTGCGCGATCTGGCAATCGCCGGTTGCTGAAACCGCAGTAAGTTTTGTTTAGCAGAGAGTCCCCAGTGAAAGGAACATAGAAATGGTTGAACTCAGTAAAGAAGCTTTAGATTATGTGCAGAGCCATCAGGAGGAGCTGGAACAGCTGATCCTCGATCTCTGCCGCATTCCGGCGCCTTCCCATCATGAAGAAAAAAGGGCGCAGTTTTGCAAGGAATGGTTTATCAAAGCAGGCGGACAGGACGCATACATTGACGAGGCCCTGAACGTGGTCTGTCCCTGGCACTACAAAGAGGAAGGCCCGGTCATCGTCATGATGGCCCATACCGACACGGTTTTCCCCGATACCGAGCCGATGGAACCGGTGGTCACCGAAAAACGAATCGCCTGTCCCGGCGTTGGCGACGACACCGCAAACCTGGCGGTTTTGATGTTGGCGGCCAAATATGTGATGCAAAAGGGGATTGTGCCCAGTTGCAGTGTGTTGTTCGTCGCAAATTCCTGCGAGGAAGGACTCGGCAACCTCAAAGGCAGCCGCCAGATCATGAAGGATTTCGGCGACCGGGTCAAGTACCTGATCTCCTACGACGGCTATATGAACGGCATGACCGTCCGCGCGGTCGGTTCCTGCCGGTTTAAGGTCGAGGTGCGCACCGAAGGCGGCCACTCTTACGCCAATTTTGGCAACCGCAACGCGATTCATATGCTCTCCTCGATGATCGACACCCTGTATGACGTCAAGATTCCGAAGGATATGGGGCTGACGACCTACAATGTCGGCAGCATCAGCGGCGGCACCTCAGTCAATACAATTGCCCAGAGCGCTTCTATGCTCTGCGAATACCGTTCCGATAAAAAGGAAGGCATGGCGTTTATGCAGAATGTTTATGACCGGCTGTTCGAGACCTATCGGGCGATGGGGGTCGATGTGCAGGTCGAGCTGATCGGGGAACGTCCCTGCTCCGGCAACCCGGACCCGGAAACGATGAAGTGGCTGCAGGAGACTGCTCAGACGGCTATCGAAACCTATGCCGGGATGAAAGCGTCCGCAGGCTCCGGTTCGACCGACTGCAACATCCCGCTGTCGATGGATATCCCGGCGATCTGCCCGGGCGTTGTCTGCGGCGGCGGCGCCCATACCCGTCAGGAGTATATCGAACGGGACAGCCTGCTGCCCGGTCTCAAAGTCGGACTGGCGCTGATGCTGTCATATATTGCGTAAATCCTTTTGTTTCCTGAACGTTTCGTGAAGTTTCTTGCTTTCCGGCAGTCGATATGTTAGAATAAAGGCATCCTAAGAAACCTCTGATGGAAGTGTTTTCTCCCGCCGCAGGCGGGAGAAAACACGATTGGATGCGCTTTATAGAAAGCAGAAAATTGAATGAATCAGAGATTCTCTAAATTACGGACAGGAAGTCTATTATGAAGAAAACGAAATACAGGACATTAGCGGCAGCCGGTATCCTGGTGGTACTGGCTGTCCTACTGATGGTATACGAACGGTATGCGGACAAAGACCCGGCCCTTATCCTGCCCGCCCATATCGTCGGTATGGGCAATCAGGCTGAGGTCATTGTACAGGATGGGAAAGGGTACAGCGTCCGCGTTTTGTCGGAAGACGGGAGCGAATGCTTTTCTGAACAGCTGTCAAAGGCTGCGGATACGCTGATTCTGCCGTCCGATGAAGCCGGTGCATTTACGGTGCAGCTCTGCGCCCGTTCCGGAAAGATTCTGGACGAGGAAGCCTACACGGTCACCGACAGCGCCGTCTATACGGAAGAATATACCTATCAGCTGGGCGCATCCACTGTCATCCGCGTCGAAGCGGAAAATTTCTCAGAGGAAGCATGGATCGGCGTATATGAAAAGGGGACTGTGCCCGGGGAAACGGAAAGCGTCCTTTGGGCGCGGCTGGGCGAAGGGTTACCCGGAAACGGAATCTATTATGCCATGCAGATGCACGGCTCCACCAACCTGTTTTTAAAATACACCGGT
>CAMAJC010000271.1 GCA_945835425.1 uncultured Clostridia bacterium | reverse complement strand
GATTTATCCGACTTCCTGCTTTTTCAGAGACATATTCGTGCGGCTTTTTCCCCCGCTCTACGGAGCCGTCTGCCTAAATACAGACGGCGGGAAAAAGCCATTAAATCAGAGGCTCCCTAATCCCGGAACTGAATCGGCTTGGTGTCAGCCGTCAGGGTCTCAAACGTATACCCCTTTTCCTTATAATACGGGACGATGATCCGCAGGCAGTCGACCGCCGTCGTGCGCACCGAATTGTCATGCATCAGAATCAGAATCCGGTTTTTCCCGCCGCCGGTGGAGATAATATTCTGCGCCATCCGGTCGGCAGGAGCCGCCGTCGCGCCGCTGTCCTCCGCCAGCGAGTTCCAGTCAAACCAGACCAGCCCCTTTTCCTTTGCCCGCCTGCATATCTCATTGAGGGTCCATTCCTCCGCCGTCGCGTTGCAGCTGCCGCCGGGAAACCGGAAGATCGTCGGGAGATAGCCGATGATCGGTTTCAGGTAATTGCACAGCTTCTCCTGATCGGCGAAGAAGGCGTCGGGTGAAGCGTAGATTTCGCTGTAGCTGTGGGAATAGGTGTGCAGGCCGATCGCGTGGCCCTCCGTGACCATCCGCCGGAGCAGCTGTTCTGCCCGGTCGGTCTCCATGCCGATGACGAAGAAAGTCGCCGGGATTTCCTCCTGCTGCAGATAATCCAGAATATCCTCCGTCACCGCCGACGGTCCGTCGTCAAAGGTCAGGTAGACGACCTTTTCAGGCTCCTCCGGTTCAGCCGCCTGGGTTCCGCCCGCATCCAGCTGCCCGGCATCGGCCGCAGTATCGACAGCCGGGTCTTCCGCGAAACGGCTCTCCGGCCGGAAAAAGAGCGCGCAGCAGACAAAAATCCCCAGCAGGGCTGTCAGGATGATGATCGGGTACGCGGCTGTTTTCGCTCCCTTTCTCCGGATGCGCGGCAGGACAGCCGCTTTGCTCACGCTCTTTTTCGGCACAGCAATCCTTCCTTTCGGCGGTGTACGCTCCATCCTATGCGGAGAGTCAGGCGGATATGCGGGATAAAAAGCTATAAATGCCCATATACTTTCCCGGATGACCCCGCCGGTTTGACAGGACCGGGCTTTTTGCGTATAATGGTAACATTGGAGAAAGGACCGTCAGCTGTGCGGCTTTATGAAACACAGCTTTCGGAGATGCAAGGTGAGACAGGAGGTGGGGATTTGAACAGATACAGCGCCGCACCCGGCGGCAGACGTCCGTCCGGAAAAGAACGCGAAAAACGGCGGCAGCGCAGGATTTTGCTGCGCAAAGGGATCGTCCTCATGGCAGCGCTCGGGATCGTCGCGGCTATCGCCCTCCTGATCCGCGGCTGCGTCTGGATGATCTACCAAAGGCGCAGCCCCCAGCTGACCGACTGGGAATACGCGCCGCTCGCCAGCGACTATGCCGGACAGTACGACGTGCCCATCGAGGTCGTCTACGCGGTCATCGAGACCGAGAGCCATTTTGATGAAAATGCCCAGTCTCCCGTCGGCGCCTGCGGACTGATGCAGCTGATGCCGGACACCTACGACTGGATCCGCGCCCGGCTGGGCGAAAAGGAGACGCTGCCGGTCTCTGACGGCACTTCTTCCGAGGCCAGGTCCGGAACGCATACCGCCGGCGGCATCTTTGACCCGGAAACCAATATCCGCTATGGGGTTTATTATCTGTCCTATCTTCATGGGCTGTTCGGAAACTGGGAGACCGCCTACGCCGGGTACAACGCCGGGCCGAATATCGTGCGGAAATGGCTCCAGGACACCGCGTATTCCTCCGACGGCGTGACGCTGGACAGCATCCCTTACACCGAAACGGCAAACTATGTCGTCAAGGTCAGCGCCGCAAGGGAACGGTACGAGGAATTGTTTGATGAATAAACCTAAAAGCCCGCATCTGTATTCGCAGACACGGGCTTTTTCCTTACATCTTATTTACAGCTTTCGATGCGATTTGCCGCCTTTGTATCAAAGGACGGGTTAAATGCATAGAAATTGCGGGCGTTGACTTTGTCCTGGGCAATGCGGACAGCCTCGCCGAACCGCTGGAAATGGACGATCTCCCGCTCCCGCAAAAACCGGATTGCGTCTTTGACGTCGGGGTCATCCACCAGCCGGAGGATATTGTCGTAGGAAAGCCGGGCTTTCTGCTCTGCCGCCATATCTTCATGCAGGTCGGCAAAGGTATCGCCCGACACCGCCAGTTCCGCCGTCGTAAAGGGGAACCCGGAAGCGGCCTGCGGGAAAACGCCGGTCGTATGATCGACGAAGTAGGGAGCATAGCCGCCCTTTTCGATATCCTCTTCGCTGAGGTTACGGGTCAGCTGGTAAACAAGGGCGGAAATCATCTCGATGTGCGCGAGCTCCTCGGTGCCGATATCCGTGAGCACGCCGATAATCTCCCCATAGGGCATCGAATAGCGCTGCTGCAGATACCTTGTCGCCGCGCCCATCTCTCCGTGGGGACCGCCCAGCTGGCTGATGATAATGGAAGCGCTCATCGGGTCGGGTTTGCTCACCCGGACGGGATAGATCAGTTTTTTATCGTATCGCCACATAACGCTTCCCTCCTCACATATGGCTCTGCCACGGCCAGGGCGTATCGACCCAGTTCCAGCGGGAGCCGTCGGCGCTGAACCGCTCGCCGGTGCAGTCCTCCCACTGTTTTTTCAGCCGTTCCAGTTTGGCCATGTGTTCCCGGTAAAACGCCATCGCCTTCATGTCGTCGGGATGGGTGTCGAGGAACAGGTTTGCCTCGATCAGCGCGAAGGTGCAGACGCGGATCTCCCGCAGCAGCGCCTTTTTTTCTTCACAGGTCATAGCTGCACTGCAGCCGGCAGATTCCTGCCTGGTCTCTGTCCTGCGGTTATCGAGCGTTTCCACGGGCAGCTTCCTCCTTCCCGACAAAGGGCAGATCGAGGCAGGCAAAGATCGTTCCCCGGTCCAGCCCCACCTCCGGCGCATAAATATTTTCCCATTTCTGCATCGGTGTGTAGCTCATGGCCAGCGGCAGGGTGTCCAGGGAAGCTTCTCCCATGACCCTTGGGCTGCCGACACATTCCGCCATGGGCGTATTCATTTCAGACATAGTGTCCCACCTTTCCATCAGGATGGCCTTTTCGTAAACTCCAAGACCTTTTCCATAATATGCGGCCGGGACAAATGGGTGAAAAA
>CAMAJC010000270.1 GCA_945835425.1 uncultured Clostridia bacterium | reverse complement strand
GCCAGAGGGCGGCTGATGGACATTGCGATCGGGAATGTGTTCGCTTTCTGCGACGGAAGGCGCGAAAACCGGGTGGAGGGATAAGCGATGCTGACTAAAGAAGAAATGCCCGCCTGTCCGGTGGCGACGACTGTACAGCTGATCGGGAGTAAATGGAAACTGCTGATTTTGCGCAACCTCCTGGCGCGGCCCTATCGGTTCAACGAAATGAAACGGACCATCCCCGGCATCAGTCAGAAGGTGCTGACCGACAGCCTCCGTTCGATGGAAGAGGACGGGCTGATCGTCCGTACCGTTTTCCGCGAAAAACCGCCGCATGTGGAATATTCTCTGAGCGAACTGGGAGAGACCATGCGGCCGATTATCGGGGCCATGGAGCGTTGGGGAACGGAATATAAACAGAAAATGGGCGAAGCAGCCGAATAAGAATACAAAAAAGCCGCCGGAATATCTGTGAGGTAAAACTCCTTTACAGGTATTCCGGCGGTTTATTTTCAGAAAACAATCGATTATCTATCCGCAGAAGTCCTCTCCCGGATGACAGAAGCGGCTTCCTCGTCCGCAAAAACGACTACATCCGGATGGAACTGGAGGATCGACGCGGGAAGCTGCGGCGTAACAGGCCCGTACATCATCTGATACAGTGTCTCCGCCTTTGCTGCCCCATTGGTCAGCAGCACGATCTTTTTCGCCTTCAGAATCGTTCCGATGCCCATGGTCAGCGCCCGGGTCGGCACCTCGTCAATGGAACGGAAAAAGCGGGCGTTGGCACGGATGGTGCTGGGAGCAAGGTCGGTGACATGGGTCGCAGCCGGGAAGGAATCGCCCGGTTCGTTGAACCCGATGTGACCGTTGAGACCGATGCCCAGCAGCTGGATATCGACCTGACCAAGGGCTTCGATCTGGCGTTCATACCGCGCACATTCCGCCTCGGAGTCCACGGCGGTCCCGTCCGGCAGGTAGGTATTCCGCTTGTCAATATTGACCCAGTCAAAGAGATGATGATCCATAAAATAGCGGTAGCTCTGGGGATGGCTGCCCGGCAGACCGGCGTACTCGTCGAGATTGACCGTCCGCACCTGAGAAAAATCCAGCTCCCCTTCCGCAAACTTGCCAATCAGCGCATCGTACAGGCCGACCGGCGTCGAACCGGTCGCAAGGCCGAGCAGGCAGTCCGGCTTTAAGGTGATCTCCGCCGCAAAAAGCCGCGCGGCTTTCGCGCACATCTCCCCATAATCCTTCGCAATAATCAGCTGCATAGCAAACGCCCTCTTTTCCGACTCTTTGCCATTATTTTACCGGGATACCCGGTTTATTGTCCATATCGCGGCAGCCAGAGAGGATATAACCTGATGAACAAAGAAAAATATCTGAATTATATCAGGTCACGAATCAGCGGACGGGCACGGTTGACCAGCTGCTTGTCATTATCATAGGACAAAAAGGAATGGGCAAGGCTGATTTCGACCCACTTGATCTGCGCGATCTCGCTGGCCTGGGGAACATAATCATAATTCCGCGCCCGGCCGAGGAAATAGATCACGTCCTTGGTGACGTCCCGCTTGGGCGAATAGGACACGACCTCCCGGAAACCGGGACAGATATCGATATGAATCGACGTTTCTTCCAGGACCTCCCGGCAGGCGGTCTCTTCCTCTGTTTCGCCAGGTTCTACATGGCCCTTGGGGAAGGACCAGTGCCCGCCGATCGTGTGTTTGATGAGCAGCAGCTCGGTATTGCCGTGGTATTTGCGGAATACGACGGCGCCGCAGGATTTCTCATAATCCATTTTTTATTTCCTTTCCCGCCCTGCATCTGTCCAGGGCACTAGAATAATCGTCTTTATTATAGCATATAGACAGGCATGGCCGCAAGGGCTTTTCCGATTCTTCGGGTATTTTTGCAGTTTTTTCAGCTTTTTCCTGTCACCAATTTACTTTAGTAACAAAAAAGAGATGACAAGCGCTGAATTTTGTGCTATAATAGGTTCCATCGCCTGCAGCATATGGCTGCACGACAATATAAATGAAGAAGGGAAACGAATATGAAAACATTTGCAGAGCTCTCCTATGTCCGCCCGGATTTTAAGGCGGTCGGTGACAAGTTAAATGCCTTGACAGAGCAGCTGAAAAACGCGGCCTCCTATGAAGAGATGCGCGACCTGTTTTTTAAACAGCAGGACTTAAACCGCGAGGTCGAGACCATGTACACCATCTGCTCCGTCCGTTCGGACGTCAACACCGAGGACGAATTTTATTCGGAAGAGCGCAAGGTCTTCAACCGCGAGATTCCCGGCCTGATCCCCGCGCAGAAGGCCTGGAACGAAGCGCTCCTCGCCACCCCCTATCGGGAGCAGTTTACGGCTGAGTTCGGCGACCGAATCTTTGTCCTGACCGAAAACCGGCTGAAGGTCGAAAGCCCCGAGATCGCGGAGGAGCTGGTCGAGGAGGCACAGCTGGTCAACGAATACTCCAAGATCGTCGCGGTCTGCACCGTCGATTTCAGAGGCGAGCGCTGCAACTTCTACGGTCTGCTCCGCCATATGGAAAGCCCCGACCGCGAAGAGAGAAAAGCCGCTTATCACGAGTGGGCAAAGCTGTATGAAGGCGTTGCCGACCAGCTGGACGACGTTTATTTCCGCATGGTCCAGCTCCGCGTCAGAATGGCCAAGAAGATGGGCTACGACAGCTATATCCCCTTTGCTTACCTCGACAGAGGCCGCACCGATTACGGCCCCGAAGAAGCCGCCGCGTTCCGCAAACAGGTTCTGGAGGTCGTCACCCCTGCCGTCGCGAAGCTCCGCGAGCAGCAGGCAAAGCGTCTCGGCGTCGACAAGCTGCGCTACTACGACGAGACCATCCTCTTCCCCGAGGGCAACGCCAACCCCCACGGCGACCGCGATTTCATGGTAAACGCCGCGCAGAAGATGTACGGCGAGCTGTCCCCCGAGACGAAGGAATTCTTCGACTTCATGGTCGAGCACCAGCTGTTTGACCTGGAGACCAAACCCGGCAAGCGGCTGGGCGGCTACTGCACCAGCATTCCCACCGAGAAGGCTCCCTTTATCTTCTCCAACTTCAACGGCACCGCTGCGGACACCGACGTTCTGACCCATGAGGCTGGCCATGCGTTTGAAGCGTATGTCGCTTCCCGCTCGATTCCGATCGACAACTGCGTCTGGTCCACCTCCGAAATCA
>CAMAJC010000269.1 GCA_945835425.1 uncultured Clostridia bacterium | reverse complement strand
ACTCTCGCTCAGGTGTTATTGTGTTCCAATGCCTAACGGCATTACGCGTCTTTTGTTTCAGCGGACGGACGGCATGTCCGCTGATTTTTGCAGACCTGACGGTCTGCAAAAACCACAAAAGACGGAACTAGCTACCCGCATTTTTCGCGGCTGACCCCGCCGGTGTCCCGGTGGGACGCCGTGCGGCATCAAGAAGGCCGGAATACACATAAATGGGAACGCAGCGAGGGTTCAGAACATGGAACGGACAAATCCGTTCCCTACAGAGTTTAGGAACATGGTTCGTATGAACGGGAACATGGCGAAGGTTTGGCAGCGCATAGATTCTTCGGCTGCGCCTCAGAATGACATCCGGGTAGATTGTACGGTGTTTTTGAATGTGCTTTTCCGGGCAGCTGCAGAGCAATCGGTTATACAAAACCGGATGGCTTGTGCGCAACCGGTGGCGGTCGCAGACCGCCGCTACAGGCAAATGACGAAACGCTGCAAGTAAAAGGCAAATGGCGAGGCGCTGTGTGCAAGAAACGGAAAGACGGAATAAATCACTCCGCTTCTCTGCGTGCCCATGCGTCTGTACGCAGCCGGTGCACAGCCCGGATGCAGCACCTGTGTCCCATCAAACGGTAAAACCTGCCCGCTTTCACGGGCGGAAATAAATATACAAAAAATATGCGGAGTTTTACTTCGCTGCAAAGGGCTTTCGGCTTGCAAATGCGCTTACCTGAAAGCCGGGCCCGATAATGAACATGAAAACGGAGGAATGTACCCATGTTAGCACTTGCATCTGACCATGGCGGATTTCAGCTGAAGCAGGAGGTCAAAAAACACCTCGACGCGAGAGGAATCGCGTATAAAGACTTCGGCTGCTATGAGGAAAGCTCCTGCGACTACCCGGACGTTGCCCTTCCGGCCTGCGACGCGGTCGTCTCCGGAGAGTGCGACAAGGCGCTGTTATTCTGCGGTACCGGCATCGGCATTTCGATGGCGGCCAACAAGGTAAACGGCATCCGCGCCTGCGCCTGCTCCGACTATTTCTCTGCAAAATACACCCGTATGCACAACGACGCCAATGCTCTCTGCCTCGGCGGACGGGTCACCGGCGCAGGACTGGCCTGCGAGCTGGTCGATATCTTCCTCGACACGCCCTTTGAGGGCGGCCGCCACCAGAACCGCATCGACAAAATCGCGGCGATCGAGGAAAGAGAACGCAGCAAATAACCTTACACTTCAACCGAAAGGATTTTGAATATGGAAAACGTAAAAGTCATGAACCATCCGCTCATTAAGCATAAAATCTCCCTGCTGCGCGACTCCAGCACCTCCTCCAAGGAGTTCAGAGAGCTGGTTTCCGAGATCGCGATGCTGATGTGCTATGAAGCAACCCGCGACCTGCCCCTGAAGGAGATCGATATCGAGACTCCCATGGGCACTGCCCGCAGCGAAATCCTGAACAACGTGAAGGTCGCCTTCGTTCCGATTCTGCGCGCAGGTCTGGGCATGATGGACGGCATGATCGAGCTGATCCCCGCGGCAAAAGTCGGCCATATCGGCATGTACCGCGACCCCGAAACCCTCAACCCCGAACAGTATTACTGCAAGCTGCCCACCGATATTGCACGCCGGGATGTTTATGTCCTTGACCCGATGCTGGCGACCGGCGGTTCCGCTGTCGGCGCTGTCAACATCCTCAAAAAGGCTGGTGTGAAGAACATCAAGCTCCTCTGCATCATCGCCTGCCCCGAAGGCATCGCCGCGTTTACCCAGGCGCACCCCGACGTTCAGCTGTTCTGCGGCACCGTCGACAAGGGCCTCAACGAGGAAGGCTATATCGTCCCCGGCCTCGGCGACTGCGGCGACAGAATTTTCGGCACCAAATAAGTTTTCCCAGCCCTGTCACCCGGCAGGGCTTTGCTTATTTAATGAAGAATGAATAATGAATAATTATGGTACGGCGCCGAATCGCGGTGTCATGCGACACCTTATCAGCTTTTGTTTCCGGGGCCGTACGGCCTGGCCCCGGATTTTCTGTTCCCTCACCGGGCACAGAAAACCACAAAACCTGCGCCGTGATTGAATAGCGGGTGCTTCTTTTGGCGCCTGTATGCGGAAGGGAAAATAAATATGGATATTACTTACAGATACGATACCCAGCTGCTGATCGACGGGAAAAACCTCGATGAGGACGCAATCGACGATTATTTCACCGAGCATTTCGACGGCGACTGTCTGCTGGTGGTCGGCGACGAGGAGACGATCAAAATCCATTACCACACTGACGAGCCGTGGAAGGTGCTGCAGTACTGTGCGACCCTCGGCGAGATTTACGATATCGTGGTCGAGGACATGGACCGGCAGTCGAGAGGGCTGAAAGGCTGATTATACGCTGCGGATAAATAAATATACAGATAAGAAGGAATTTGCATGATTATTGATTTTCACGCCCATTGTTTCCCGGACGGGGTCGCGGCTCACGCCCTTGACGCGATGTACACCGCCGCGCAGAAATACCCCCAGACCGATTTTCTGCGGGTGCAGTACGACGGGACGCTTGCCGGGCTGCAGAAGATGACCCATGAGGGCGGCGCCGATTATTTTGTCCAGATGAGCGTAGCAACGTCTCCGCGCCATCAGTATAACGTCAACCAGTTTGCCCTGCAGATCAACGCCCTGCCGGACGCCTTTGCTTTCGGCAGTGTCCATGGCGCCGCGTCCGATTCGCTCGAGGAGCTGGAGCGGCTGCACGAAGCTGGCATCAAGGGCATCAAACTCCATCACGACGAGCAGGGCATCGATATCGACGACAAGCGGCTCTATCCGGTTTACGACCTGATTTCCGACCTCGGGCTGCCCTGCATGATCCATCCGGGGTTCGATCCGTTCTCACCCGACCGCTCCCACGCGACCCCGGCGCAGATCATGAAAATTCACGCGGCTTTCCCGAAGCTGCGGCTGATTCTGGCTCATCTGGGTGGGTTTATGGACTGGGACGGCGGCGAAGAGCTGGCCGGACAGGGGATGATGATGGACACATCTTTAGTCAGCGTCCGCCTCGAGCCGGAACGCGCTGCCCGCATCATCCGCAAAAACGGCGCGGAAAACGTCTTCCTCGGCTCGGACATGCCCTGGTCGACGATCGCGCAGGCGTTTCAGTACCTCGATTCCCTCGACCTCACCGACCGCGAAAAGGAAATGATCGCGGGCGAAAACGCGGCAAGG
>CAMAJC010000268.1 GCA_945835425.1 uncultured Clostridia bacterium | reverse complement strand
CGGGTATGCCAAAATTACAATTTGTAACTTGTGCAAAGCTCCGAAAAACGTCTTTTTTTCAATATATACTGGAAAAAATTCGACAATTCTACTATAATATTTTAGAAGAGCTTTACGCAATTTGCCTTTTATAATAAATTGTCATTAAAACGGAGGAGGGGTCGCAGATGAATCGGATGGGCAAAAGAATCGCTGCCGGGCTGTGTACCCTGACGCTCCTCTGTTCCCTGACTTCTCCGGTACTGGCCGTAGAAGACGTCGGGTCGGGATATGAGGCGGAAACTTCTTCCGAAGAGGCCGCGGAAATCCGGGTCAATGTCAGCATCTTTGAAAACATCGGCCGCAGCTGGATTCTAAACCCGATGCAGATCACCTGCAAGAGCGGCGACGGACTGGAGGAGCTGATGGATATCCTCATCCGGTACGCCTACCTGGAGGACGCCCTGGTCAGCGGCGGCGCACTGCTTTCCCTGACTACCGACGACGGCGACGTCTATAAGCTGGACTCAAAAAAGGAGCAGTCCTGGCTGCTGATCGTCAACGGCATCGAATATGAGGCTTTGCAGCCCACCCTGGGAGAGGATATGAGCTATAATCCGTTTTCCTTTTCCGACGGCGACACGATCCAGCTGGTCTTCAACAGCGACGTCACGGCGGAAACGGATATGACGGCGGTTTCGGTGCCGAGCCGTTCCCTCTCCTCGACGACCCAGGATATCCCCTGGGACGCGGCCTATGACACAGCCATCAACACCGGCTGCGGCTGGCTGAAAAGCAACGCGACCGACCCCTTCGCCCTGACGGTTCTGGGCGCGGCAGGAAATTCGGTTGACCATAAATACCTGACCCGGGTGCTCCGCGGGATTCTGGAGAAAGAAAACCGCGACGGGCTGGAGCTTTCGCAGGATATCCTCTGCGTCAGCTTCAGCGGCATCTCCGCCGAAAGCTTTTCGGGCGAGAACCTGCTCAGCGAGCTGGTTTCCTTCCCCGACCTCTCGCGGCTCGCGACGATCGGCGGACTGCTTTCCTATGACTGCAACGGCTACAGCGTCCCCACGGACGCCTTAAACTCCCGTTCCGCCATGATCAACGTCATTATGGCCGGGCAGAACGAGGACGGCGGCATCGCCAGCCAGCGGGGTGAAAAAAGCGATATCCTGCTGACTGCCCTGTCCCTGACAGCGCTGGCTCCCTACCGGGACGACGAAGCGATCAGTCCCTGCATCGAACGGGCGCTGGAATGGCTGTCCGGGCAACTGAAAAGCGACGGTAGCTACTACCGCAACGGCTACTCCTCCTGCACGGCGACGGCGGCAGTGGTGCTGGCGCTGGGCAGCCTGTCGATTCCCCTGAGCGATGAACGGTTCTGCGCCGGAGACACAAACCTCTGCGAAAGCCTGATGGAGTTTTATGCAGAAGGGTCCGGCTTTTCCGAACGGAAAGGCGGCACGACGGCGGAATACGCCACCGGGCTGGCTGTCCTGGCACTCTGCGCCGAGAAGACCGACCGCAATCCGCTGGTTCTGCGTTCGCAGATCACCGGCTCCGGTTCCATCAACCTCACCTCCTCCGAGGAAACCAGCGAAGAGCCTTCCTCCCAGCCGGTCCTCGATGAGGAGACTCGCAAGAGCGTCCGCACCGGGCTCTTGGGCGCAGTGGCCGGCATCGCCGCCGGTCTTATCATCATGCTCTGCGTCCTGATCCGCCTGAAAAACAAATACGGCCACGGCAAAAAGCCCGAAAACCCGGGTTCGCAGACGAAGCCCTGAACCCTGTCCCTGATTCTCATCCGCCTGTACCCCATACGGGCGGATTTTGTTTTATTATCATTTTCCAGAGAGGAATGATCGGTATGAACACACAGGAACTCAAAAATGCGCTGCAAAACGGACGGCTCGACGATGCGCTGCTCCGGCTCTACGGCCGGGAGAAGCTTCCCTATGCACGGCAGCGATGTCTTGAAACGATTGACGGCTACACCGCCCTTTTCGGGGAGCAGCCGGAGCTGCACCTCTTTTCCTCGCCCGGCCGGGTCGAAATCGCCGGCAACCACACCGACCATAACCACGGCGAGGTGCTGGCAGGCGCCGTCAATATGGACATCCTGGCGGCGGCGGCACCCGCTTCCGATAACGTCATCCGGGTCAAGTCGATCGGCCATAAACAGGACGATATCGATCTTTCCGACCTCTCTCCCCAGGCGGAGGAAGCGACCCATTCCGCCTCCCTCATCCGCGGCATCGTCTGCGATTTCGCGAAAAAAGGCCGCAAAACCGGCGGTCTCACGGCTTTTACCACCTCGGACGTGCCGAAGGGCAGCGGCCTTTCCTCTTCGGCGGCCTTTGAGGTGCTGATCGGCTGTATGCTGAGTCATTTTTATAACGGCGGTGCAGTCCCTCCGGAACAGATCGCCATTTCCGCCCAGTTCGCCGAAAACGTCTATTACGGCAAACCCAGCGGACTGATGGACCAGATGGCCTGCTCGGTGGGCAGCATCGTCCATATCGACTTCGCCGACCCGTCCGCGCCGCAGATCGAGCCGATTGCCCTCGACCTGGAAAAGCTCGCCTACCGGCTGGTCATTGTCGACGTCCACGGAAACCACGCCGACCTGACCGACGCTTACGCGGCGATCCCGGCGGAGATGAAGGCGGTGGCGGCAGTTTTCGGACAGGAAACTCTGCGCGGACTTTCGTATGAGCAGCTGCTGGAGCGCGCGCAGGAAATCCGTGAAAAATGCGGTGACCGGGCACTTCTGCGGGCGATTCACTTTGTCGGCGAAAACGACCGGGTCAGAAAAGCAGCGGCAGCGCTGCAAAGTGGTGATTTCCCCGCTTTCTGCGCACAGCTGACCGCTTCCGGACGCAGCTCAGTCCTCTGTTTACAGAATATCTATCCCCCTGCAGCGCCGCAGTCCCAGGGCGTGACGCTGGGCCTTGCCGTCGCAGAAAGGGTGCTGAACGGCGAAGGTGCTTTCCGGGTCCACGGCGGCGGCTTCGGCGGGACAACCTTCAACCTCGTGCCGGAAAGCCGGATGGACCAGTTCCGGCGGCAGATGGAGCTGGTCTTCGGAGAAGGCTGCTGTCATCCGCTGACCTTCCGGGAAGGCGCAGCACAGATCGTTTAAGCAGGGAAAATAAACAGGAAAAACCCCGGAGACCGAAATCTCCGGGGCCAGGATGTCGAAAAAAGGTAATCGATTGATGATTCGCAGTTGTAGCGGCGACCTGCGGTCGCCACC
>CAMAJC010000267.1 GCA_945835425.1 uncultured Clostridia bacterium | reverse complement strand
ACGGGGTCAAAATTTCACGCCGCTGACGGAGAGCGTGACAGGAAAGTTTTTGCCCAGCTTTTTTCAAAAAGCTGGTTCAAAAAGCTGGCGTAACTCCTTAGGAAACGACTTTTTTGCCTTTCCAGCCGCCGGTGACAAAACGCCAGATGAAGATGGCGGCGCGGAAAATCCAGTCGATCGTCATGGCAATCCAGACGCCCTGGACGCCCAGACCGAAGGTCCGGCCCAGCAGGAAAGAAAAACCGATCCGGCAGACCCACATCGACAGCATCGATGCGATCATCGTAAACCGCGCGTCTCCTGCCGCACGGAGGGCACAGGGCAGCGTAAAGGAGGCCGGCCAGAAGATAATGCCCATGACCGAATGGATGATAACAAGCTGGCGGGCAATCTCTGCGGTCTCGGCGGTCGTGTTGTAAAAACCGACCAGCACGCCGCTGAACAGAATCATGACCGTATCGGCGATCAGCATCGCCAGATAGGAGATTTTCATCAGCAGCATGGTATACCGCTTGGTCTGTGCGTCATCTCCGGCGCCGACGCACTGCCCGGCAACCGTGACCATTGCCAGACCGATAGCCGAGGACGGAACGCATTCCAGCCCGGCAAGGGTGTTGGCGACCGCGTTGGCGGTGATGGCGTAGGTCCCGAAAGAGGAAATCAGACTCGCGACGAGAATTTTGCCGACCTGGAACAGGCCGTTTTCCACACCGTTCGGAACGCCGATGCGGAGGATGCTGCGGATCATATGAGGCTGCAGCTCGACCTTTAACAGCCCGCTGATCGACAGTGGGTTTTCCGGCTTCAGCAGCAGCCAGACCATGTACACGGCTCCGACAATCCGCGAAAAGAGGGTCGCCAGCGCCGCGCCAACAACGCCCCATCCTGCCCCGAAGATCAGCACCGCGTTGCCGACGATATTCAGGCCGTTCATGACGATCGAGGTCAGCATCGAAATCTTCGAGTTGCCCATCGACCGGAAAAGGGCCGCGCCGCCGTTGTATACCGCCAGAAACGGATAGGACAGGGCCGACAGGAAGAAATAAATCTGGGCGTTTTCCATGACGTCCGGCTCGATCGCGCCGAAAATACCGCGCAGCAGCGGTTTCCGGAAGATCAGTGACAGGGCCATAATGCCCAGCGAGGTCAGCAGAACCACATACATCAGCTGCTTGGCCGACTTTTTCGCTTCCGCCGCTTTCTCCATCCCAAGGTACTGGGCGGCAACGACTGCGCCGCCGGTCGCGAGGGCAGAAAAGACCTGAATCAGCAGGATATTGATCGAATCGACCAGCGAGATGCCGCTGACGGCTGCTTCGCCGCAGCTGGAAACCATGACCGTATCGGCCGCGCCGATGGCCATGGCCAGAAACTGCTCGATGACCAGCGGAATGATCAGGGCTGTCAGAGATTTTCTATCAAATAAAGGACGCTTCAAAGTTGCGGCGGCTGCCATGGATGGATAACTTCCTTTCGTTTTGCATAATGCGTATGTATTTCTTGCATATTTATTTTGCGCCATTTTCTTTCCGTTGGCAAGGCGTAAAGCATACAAAAAGTGCCGAAAATGTGAATTTTCGGCACTTTTCATTGAATTATCCACAGGCAGCCTGTAATGGATGGGTAAAATTCCGGTAAAAACAGGGATTTAGATTTCTACCAGAATTTCTACGTTTTCCGGATCGGGGAACCGTTCCATCACTTCGGGACAGATCTCCAGCGTCACTTCTTTGGTTTCGCCCTTTTTCAGGAAGATTTTCGTAAAGCCCGCCAGCTGCTTGTTCAGCTCCGGACGATCGTCGCTGCGCAGATAGAGCAGCACGGTGCACATGCCGTCATACCAGCCGGTGTTGGTCACCTGAACAGATGCGGAATATTCATCCGCCTGCTCGACCTCGCCCATCTCAAAAGAAGTGTAGGAAAGACCATAGCCGAAGGGATAAAGCGGCTCGCCCTTGAAATAACGGTAGGTGCGGTTTTCCATCGAATAATCATCAAAAGCGGGCAGGTCGGCTTCGCTCTGATAGAAGGTGACCGGAAGTTTTCCGCTGGGGTTCACTTTGCCCAGCAGCACGTCCGCCAGGGCCGCGCCGCCCTCTGCACCCGGATAGAAGCACTGAATCAGAGCGGTCGCGTACTTTTTCTGCTCGGAAAGGTCGACCGCCGAACCGGAGACGTTGACGAAAACGATCGGCTTGCCGGTGGCGCGGATCGCTTTCCAGAGCTTTTTCTGGGATGCGGGCAGCTGCAGGTCGGCCTTGTCGCCGGAGTTCGCGCCGTTGTAGGCGTCGCCCTCTTCTCCTTCCATCGAAGGGTTCAGGCCCATGCACATGATGACCACATCGGCGCGCTTTGCCGCCAGGACGGCTTCCTTGGTCAGATCCTCCATCCAGGGATTGGCTGTCGCGTCGATATACGGATGGCAGCCCTTGGAGTAGATGACCTCGCCGTCGAAGGCGTCCTGAATACCCCGCAGCAGGGTCGAGTACCGGGAAGGATAGCCGTTGTAGTTGCCCAGCAGCACATCCACTGCGTCGGCATTCGGGCCGATGACCGCCAGCTTTTTCGCCTCCCGCAGCGGAAGGATGCCGTCGTTTTTCAGCAGGACGATCGATTCCTCGGCCATCCGGCGGTTGATCGCACGGTGGGCATCGCACTCGATAACCTCCATCGGGATGCTGTCATAAGGGCAGTCGTCCGCGAACATACCCAGCCGGAAACGGGCTTCCATCAGCTGAACGCAGGCGCTCGTAATCGTCTCCTCGGTGATCAGGCCCTGGTCATAAGCCTCCTGCAGCGAACGGAAGGCAAAGCCGCAGTTTAAAACGCAGCCGGCATTGACCGCCATCGCCGCAGACTCGGCCTTGGTGAAGGTCACATGATGATGCTCATTGATATCATTGATCGCGCCGCAGTCGGAGACAACATAGCCGCGGTAGTCCCATTCGTCCCGCAGGATTTTACGGAGCAGCGTCTCGCTGGCGCAGCAGGGCTCGCCGTTGACCCGGTTATACGCGCCCATGACGGCGGACGGGTCGGCGTGCTCGATGCAGTAGCGGAAAGCCCAGAGGTAGGTGTCGTCCATCGTCTCCCGGTCGATCTGCACATCGGCTTCATGACGGGTGCCCTCCGGGCCGGAATGGACGGCGAAATGCTTGATGGTCGCGTCCAGCTTGCGGTAGTGCGGGTCGTCGCCCTGCAGGCCGTCGATAAAGGCGCAGCCCATCCGTCCGGTCAGGTAGGGGTCTTCGCCGTA
>CAMAJC010000266.1 GCA_945835425.1 uncultured Clostridia bacterium | reverse complement strand
GGCAGTTCGCGGTCGTCTTCCGGCTGAAAAAGCTCAAGGACGGCAAGCTGGTCGCCACCGATATCCAGCTGGAAACGCCCTTTACCGAAGGGGAAATGAAACTCATCCAGCAGGCAACTTAAATGCATAAAAAAGCTCCGGCAGAGTTCACTTTCTGCCGGAGCATATTTTATGTATTTTTTCAGCAAAGCAGCTGATAAACCATCATCATCAGCGGCATCGTAATGATACAGAAAATCACGCTCATGACGTTCATGGCACTTGCCTTCCTGGAATCGCCGCCGTAGAGGTCGGCCATCTGGGTGACGCTGACGGCGATCGGCGCGCTGGTGGCGAGAACGGTGACAACCAGCACTTCCTTTGCGCCGGGAACCAGCGCCGTGACACGGCTCGCCCAGATGAGCAGGATAATCAGCAGCGGGTAGGCAATCAGCCGTCCGAAGCAGACCAGCCAGAACCGCGCCTGCCCAAAGGTTTTACGGATATCGACCTGAGCCATCAGCATGCCGATCATCAGCATGGCGACCGGGCCGATGGTATCGCTGACCGCGCCGATGGTGTCGGCAATCAGCGGCGGGAAGGTGACGCGCAGGAAGAAAAACAGCAGCCCTGCGGCAATGGCGATCATATTGGGGTTGGTGACGATTTTTTTCAGGTTCATTTTGCTGTCGGGGTTTAGGAGCCTCGGCAGATGCACCCAGACCAGAATCGTCTGGAAGGCGATGAAGGCGCAGCAGTAAAAAACGTACTCGCTCCCGAGGATCGAACTGACCAGCGGAACGATCAGGTTGCCGCCGTTGGAGTAGATCAGCGACGCCCGTTCGACCCCGTCCAGTTTCATTTTATCGCCGAGGAGCTTGGTCACCAGTATGTAGACGATATGCAGCCCGACCGCCGCGATCAGGGCGATCAGCAATCCGAACAACCGGTCGGTGGTATATTCCAGCTGGAACGCCGACAGAATCATGCAGGGACAGATGACATAAAGCGTGATGGCCGATAAGACCGCCGACTGGGAGCCGTCCACCTTGCCCGATTTGACAACGGCAAACCCCATCAGCATCATGATCGCCATGGAAACGATCTTTTCCAGTAAGAGCAAACTCAGTTCCAAAATAAGACACCCTTTTTCTGTAATTCCCCCGGTTTTCCCGGGATAGCCGGATATATTTTACCACAAAAAACGGCGGTTTGTAAAGGGAATCCTGCAAAAAGGAGAAAATACCTGATTCCTTTACAAAAGCTGCCGGATGTGCTAAACTGGAACTAAACATAAAGGGAAAGGATTCGATTACAGCATGATTTATCTTAAAAACGATTATTCCGAGGGCTGCCATCCGGAGGTGCTGGCGGCACTGACCAGAACCAATCTGGAGGCGACCACCGGCTACGGCGAGGACGAATACTGCAAGGCTGCGGCCGAAAAGATCAAAGCCTGTTTTCAGTGCCCCGATGCGGATGTGCATTTCCTCGTCGGCGGTACGCAGGTCAACTTCACAGCGCTGGACGCTTTTCTGCGGCCGTGGGAGGCGGCGATTGCCACTTCGCTGGGCCATATCGCCGTCCATGAGACCGGTGCTGTGGAGGGGACAGGCCATAAGGTGCTGACCGCGCCCTGCACCGACGGCATTCTGACGCCGCAAATGGTGCGGGAGATCGTCGCCGCGCACCCCAATGAGCATATGGTCAAGCCGCGGATCGTCTACATCTCCGACTCCACCGAGGTCGGCACCATCTACCATAAAGCGGAACTGGCGGCGCTGCACGACTGCTGTGAGGAACTGGGGCTGCTCCTTTACCTCGACGGCGCCCGGCTCGCCAGCGCCCTGACTTCTCCCGAAAACGATATCGCGCCCGAAGACCTGCCCAGATACTGCGACGCATTTTATGTCGGCGGCACTAAGAACGGCGCACTGTTCGGCGAGGCGTTGGTCATCGTCAATGACGCGCTCAAGCCCGATTTCCGCTATGCCATTAAACAGCACGGCGGTATGCTGGCCAAAGGGCGGCTGCTGGGCGTACAGTTCGGCGCGCTTTTTGAAAACGATCTCTGGTTTAGTATCGCCCGCCATGCCAACGCGCTGGCCGACAAGCTGCAAAGCGGCATTGAAAAGGCCGGTTACAGCCTGCTCGTCCACTCTCCTTCCAACCAGATCTTCCCCATCTTCCCGGACGAAATGGTGCGGAAGCTGGAAAAGGATTTTGCCTTTGAGATACAGGCCCATCCGGCGCCCGGCCAGACCTGTATCCGTCTTGTCACCTCCTGGGCCACCGAAGAGGCGGCTGTTGACGCATTCCTCAAAGCCATTCAGTAATATTTGTATAAAACGCCCACTGCTTTTGACGGCAGCGGGCGTTGACTTTTTTTATGCGGTGTGCTATGATAAAGGACAATTTATATCGAGGAGGTCATGTTCATGAAAGCAACCTGTATCGTAGGCAGCGCCAGATCAACCGGCAGCACCGCCTATCTGATCGACACCATCACGCGCGGGATGCGCGAGGCCGGCGCAGAAGTACAAAAATATTGCATCGGTCAGGCAAATATCCGTTACTGCCTGGGCTGCAAAAAGTGTTATACAGACGGGCTGTGCGTGCAAAAGGACGATGTGCACAAAATTGTGTCCGATATTTTGGAATCAGACTGGGTTGTCATCGCCGCGCCATCTTATTGGGCGGATGTTCCGGGCCAGCTAAAAACCTTCTTCGACAGAAATACCCCTTATGGGGACACCAACCCCAACCGGGTTTTGCGGGCAGATAAGCCGATCAAGGGTATCGCAATCGCTGTGCGTGCAGGCGTCCGCCCGCAGGAGAACGAACTGATTCTCAATGCCATCCAGCATTATTACGGCCATCTGGGCATCGAGACCGTAAAGCGCATTTCCGTCTGCGAAACCGACTCGCTGGAGGATCTACTGACCAAACACCCGGATGTGATCGAGGAAGTCTATGAGCTGGGAAAAAATATCGCTTATAAAGGAGAACGCAATGAACCATAAAGGAACCGTCACCATCGAAACCGCGCGTCTGATCCTGCGCCGGTTTACGGCAGAAGACCTGGAACCGATGTATTACAATTGTTTGAGCGACCCAGAGGTATGGAAATGGACCAGCTATGACCCAATTCACTGCATTGCCGATGTGCAAAACCGGGCAGGACTGTTTACTGACAAATGGCTGGGAGCTTATCAGGACGATCACCGCTACAGCTGGGCAATTCAACTCAGGGATTCGGGAGAAGTAATTGGGCGGATGTTTGGAATGCACCCGGACGACAAACTCCGACAGGTGGAACTGGCTTATGAAC
>CAMAJC010000265.1 GCA_945835425.1 uncultured Clostridia bacterium | reverse complement strand
CGGAACGGTCAAAACCCGCAGCGGACGGTCCGCCGTTCCCTACAGAGATGCGGGGACGTGATTTGTATACAGGACACGGGCGAAAAATCGGAAGTTTCCACCCTTCCACCGCTGCGGCGGTTTAGTTTTCCGCAGGAAAACGCTTCCCTTAAAAGGGACGGCTGGGGCTTAGGAACGGAAACGGGTGAACAATAGGGACATGCAGCGAAAATCAAATGGTTTTGCAAAACGGGAAACCCGTTTATATACCGAAGACGGGCTACAAGGTCAGAAGCCTCGGATAGCACGCGGGTAAATAAAAATATACACAAAAAACGAGCGCCCCGGAATTACCGAAGCGCTCGTTTTGCATTCCAAATCAATACGGATTCCCCGCTCCGTCCTCATCGAGGCCGAAAAACTGCAGGGCTTTCTGGATCGCCAGGTCCCAGAACCGCCATTCATGCTTAAAGCCCGGCGTCGTCTCAAAGGTCGCGTCCAGGCCAATCTCCTCAGCATAGGCCTTGAAATCCAGAAACGACGGGTACAGCATATCATCCTCGCCGCAGGCAAAATACAGCCGCGGAAGTTCGCCTGTATGAGCCTTGTCGGTCACGATCTTCCAGGTATTCTCGACCGAACCGAGGAAATCGTCCATGTCCTTATAGTTCGCGACCGATTTGCTCATCCGCTCCCACATGGACGGCTCCTTCTCCGGCATTGTCTCAAAATTCCGGGGAGATGCCGAAAGAATCGCCGCAGCGGCGAACTTTTCGGGGTGATTAAAGGCATAAACACAGGTGCCTCTGCCGCCCATCGACAGTCCGGCGATGAAGTTGTCCTCCCGCTTGTCCGATGCAGGCAGCCAGCCGTAAATCAGCGGCATCAGCTCCTCAAACAGGAAATCGTACATGGCGTAGCCGGTGCCGAAGATCGGCCAGTTGGCATAGTTGGCGTTCATGCCGCTCGGACAAACGACGATCAGGTCCTTCTCGCAGGCGTACAGCTCGATATTGGACTTGCGCAGCCAGTCGGTGTGGTCGCCGAAGGTGCCGTGCAGCAGCCAGAGAACCTTGTATTTCTTCCCGCTGCCGTAAAAGGCTTTCGCGTCGGCCTTCCAGGGCTTATCCGGAAGGATGACGGTGATTTCGGTGTTGCCGCCGAGGTACTCGCTCTGGAAATTGAGGTTTAAAAGTGCCATAATGATTCCTTTCTGTCTGTTCCGCCGTTACAGCGTCCGCGCGATATAGTCCGCGATCATCGAGAGCAGCTCCCGGCTCCAGAAGGTGCCTTCATGCTCGGCGCCCTCGACCCGGATCATCTCGGTATGAACATCATGGGCGCAGAGGGTATCGGCCATCTGCACGCTCTGCTCATAGGGCACAAGCTCGTCCTTGTCCCCGTGAATCAGCAGAAACGGCGGATAGGAAACGCCGTCTTTTACCTTTTCAACAGGGTTCATGAGGGAGATGCAGCGCATCTGCTCGTCCTCCGTATCGCCCAGCAGGCCGGTAAAAAGCGCACGGTTATGCTCATTTTCGGCGCACTGTGCCTGAATATTGGTCCACATGGCCCGCAGATCTGCAGGCCCAAAGCACTCGACTACCGTTTTGACTCCATCGGAAAAATCTGCATATTCATCGGTCTTATACACCGGATCATCGGCGGTCAGGCCGACCAGCAGCGCCGTATTGCCGCCGGAAGAGGTGCCCCAGATGCCGATCCGCTCCGGGTCAATCTTATATGTATCGGCGTTCGCCCGCAGGAAACGGATCGCCGTTTTCACGTCCTCCAAAAACGCAGGTGCTTTATGGCCGTCGAGGGCCGAGCGGTGGGTCACCATGGCGACGACATAGCCATTGCGGGCAAACTCGCTCATCTGCGGAATCTCGTAGGTCACGTCCGGGAAGGTCCAGGCGCTGCCCTGCACAAAGACGATGCAGGGGTGTCTGTCGTCTGCGTCCGGCTTGCGAACCGACTGCGGGGTCAGGATGTGCATTTTTATCTCCAGTCCCCGGGCGGTCGAATAAACAATATTCGGAACCAGCGAGGCCAGCCCTTCAAAGGCCGGGTTATTTTTGATGCTCTTAAAAACCAGCTCAGACATAGGCTTCCTCCGATTCATAAATCTGGTTCGGGTCAAAGCGGACGCCGAACGCGCCTTTGCCCGCGTAGTTGCTGTTGCCGCCGAAGGCCGCGTCCTGCGGTTCGCCTTCGATGCTGCCGTCGAGGATGCCGGTGCAGACGTCGATCGCGTCCTGGTTGATGGTCGGCTTCATCGGAACACAGGTCACGTCCGCAGCATAGCCGATGTGGCCGTTGTAATCGCGGTCATAGTAAGGCTCCAGGGCTTTCAGTTTCTTTGCGGTCGCGAGCAGGGTGTCGACTCCGGATTTCGGTTTCTTCCGGTCGGCGGAGGAAAGCAGGGTGTTCTGGTTGCAGGCGTCGCCGGTGTAGATGATCCGTTCGCGGACGTCGAGGAAGCTGATGCCGCCGGGCGTATGGCCGGGCGTTTCGTAGACAACGATCTTCCGTCCGCCGAGGTCGATGACGTCGCCGTCATGGAGAGGGAGCAGCTCCGGCATCTTGTCGAATACCTTCACGTCGTCCTCCGTGACGGTGAAAAGGCCCTGGCTCATGCTGTTCATCATCCGGACGTAGAATTTCCGCATCTCGGGGTCAAGGGTTCTCGCGTCCTCAAAATCGTCCTCATGCATATAAACCTTGTCAAAATAGCCGATGCCGCCGACATGGTCCACATGGCCATGGGTGCAGGCGACCATCAGGGGTTTGCTGGTCAGCTTCTCACAGAGTGCCTTTACGTCAAAAGTGCCGGTGCCAGTGTCGATCAGCAGCGCTTTGTGGGCGCCCTCCAGCAGGAACATGGCGTCCATGCCGTACTCGTTGATGCACCAGGTACCTCTTGCAATCATGGAAACAATCGGAGCGTGAATCTGCATAAAAAACATTTCCTTTCTATGGGTAATTTTAGTTATGTAACTATATTCAGTATAGTACATTTCCCGATAAATTGCAAGCTTTTCGCAAAACCTTTCAGTCAGTGCGAAAATGTGCAGGTGGGTTTGGGCATGGAATGTGGGCAGGCTGGCAACATAAACCGCGTATACAAAAAGGCAGTCCTTCAAAAGAGGGCTGCCTTTAGGCTGTCGAAAAACTCACATTTTATGCTTTCATGAAGTGTGAGTGCTTATCGAAAGTTTCTCAGGGGGCGGCCTCACTTGCAGGCCGCCCCCTCTTGTCAAAACAGTCCGCCGGACTGTAGATGTCCAAAGGACATCGGAACCCCCTGCCGAGCGCGCTCCGCATAGGAGATTTCGCTCATTG